>JAJAZO010000382.1 GCA_026785745.1 Chitinophagaceae bacterium
GATAAGGACGTTCAGCCTTGCAAGGGGGGCAGGTGGTGAACCAAAAATTAACGACCAGCACTTTTCCTTTTAGTTGTTTCGTATCCACCAACTTGCCGTTCATGTCGGTGGCACTGAAACTATCAAACTTCTTTCCTGTTTTAAAGGCTGTTGTCTCTGCTGGTTTAGGTGCAGCCATAGCTCTTTTCAATTGCTCTTCTTTGCTGATGCCCGATAGCAGAAAGCCCTGGCTTGCATCTTTTGGGTTGGCAGGAAGAATCTCATACTCCCCTCCCATCATTACCAGCATGGCCTCATTATAGTTGTACTGTTTACCTTTTGCATCTTTAAATTTACTTGTCTTCAACACATTATATTCCCGGCCGTTGTAGGTAAAAGAATACTGGCTGTTAGCAACAACAGCAGAAAGAATTAATAAAACTGTGATGAACACTTGTTTCATAAAATATTTTTAGGTTGCTAAATTTATACAGATTATTTCAGAGGAAAAAACCTTATAGTGGGTTGCATACTAGATTCTCGGAGAGATGGCTGGAAGCCATAGAATAAAAATGCGGGACTAGCAGCCCTGCAAAGCTGGCTTTGTTGATTCTTTTTAATTACTATTCATACAAGTCTCCCTGTGAAGAGAGTATTTCACGGTATTTATTAAACAATTTTGTTTTGGATATAAAGCCGATGAACTTTCTTTCCTTATTAAGCACGGGCAAGTACCAGCTTTGAGTAATGTCAAATTTTTCCATAACGGAGTGCATATCCTGATCATGTTGTAAAGTGGCAGCAGGTTTTTTCATTAGTGATCTAATGGATATTTTGTCGAATTGATCGGGCTGAAACAGTTTCTGCTTAATATCGTTTAATTCAATAATCCCTACAAACCTTTCCCTGCTATCAACAACAGCGAAAATATTTTTTTCGCTTTTTTTGATTATTTCCACAAGGTCTTTGAGTTTTTCCTCTGTAGAAACACTTTCGTATTTCTCTTGCAGCATATCATCAAGACGTATAGAAGTAAGGATATTTTTCTCTTTTTTATGGGTAAATATTTGCCCTTCCATTGCGAGTTTCTTTGTTTCCATAGAATAAGGCTCATACGACTTTACAATAAAAAAAGAGATGGAAGAAACAATCATTAGCGGTATAAACAATTCGTAACCATTGGTGATTTCTGCAATTAAAAAGATGGCCGACAGCGGGCAATACATTACACCACTCAATACACCGGCCATACCAACGAGGCTAAAATTACTTTCGGGTATTTTAATCCACGGAATACTGTTTAACATTTTGGAAAAAAAGAAGCCCAGGTAAGAACCTGCAAATAATGAAGGAGCAAAGTTTCCTCCATTACCACCGCTGCCAATTGTTATACCTGCAGCAATAGGTTTAACTAATACGATTAAACCAGTGAAAACAATTATACCCCAATTGTCGGTGAGTGCTGAAAACAAATTTGTGTTATCTGTAAATGTATTTAATACGCCATTAGCAACCAGTTTCACACTATCATACCCTTCGCCAAACAGCGGAGGAAATATAAAATAGATGCCGAGTAATAAAAGGCCGCCAATTAAAGCTTTCAGGTAGCCATTCAACTTCCATCCATGAATCCGCTTTTCAGTCCGTTTAAACATCCGAGCATAATAAAGTGAAACAAACCCTGCAAGCACACCTAATAAAATATAATAAGGTACATTCTTATAATCAAATGATTGCTTCAATACAAAGTTGAACAAGGAAGATTCTTCCAATATAATTTTAGAACAAAGCACCCCTACTACTGATGAAATTATCAACGGAATGAAATAGCTCACCACCGTTTCAGCCAGTAAAACTTCGACCGCAAAAATAACTCCGGCTATTGGGGCATTAAATACTGCAGAAATACCCGCCGCTGCGCCACAGGCAATTAATAATGTTCGTTCCTGATAATTTAAATCGCTGATGCGGGATAAGTTGGAACCTACTGCTGAACCCGATGCTACAATTGGAGCTTCCAAACCAACTGACCCCCCCAGTCCCACTGTAAGCGAACTCGTAGCAACATGCAGGTAAGTATGATTAAGCGGTATAAAAGATGATTTTCGGGCAATGGCTTTTAATACCATTGCAATCCCTTTTTCAATTTGGCCGCCAAAGAAATGGCGCATAATAAATACCGTAATCACTAATCCAATGGCAGGAAAGAGTAAATAAGCAAACCGGGATACTGGAATTTCTTTAATCCAATGTTGCAGATAATGTACAAGTGTTTTCAGCAATACTGCCAGCAACCCCGACACAAAGCCCACCAGCGTAGCAATTAACATTATCAACTGTACCCTGCTGAGTTTTGTACGCAAATAATTGATGATATGCTGATATATTATTTTAAGCCCCTTCATTATCAGAATGGCAGTTGTAATAAAAACACCAATATACCTGCTGCAAAACCAATTAATACCAACCAGCTTATCTTTTTTAAGTACCACATAAAATTAATCTGCTCAATACCCATTACCGCAACACCTGCCGCCGAACCAATAATGATGGCACTGCCTCCGGTGCCGGTTGTTAATGCCAAAAATTCCCAAAATGGATGGTCTGTTGGATAGGTTGTTAAATCATACATGCCTTGAGATGCAGCAACCAATGGAACATTATCTACAAGAGCGGAAAGCAACCCTAATGCAGTACCAATGAGATAATCATTCTTAAGTGTGCCGTTCAGCCCATTAGCTAATTCTTTCAACAACCCGAAAGATTGCAAAGCAGATACCGCTAATAAAATACCGAGAAAAAACAGAATACTGGGTGTATCCACTTTTTGCAATGCCCTTGCCACTGTATATCTTCCAGCCACTTCAGGTTCTTTACTTTTATGGATGATGGTAGTGATGACCCACATTATCACCAATGCAAGCAACATACCCATAAAAGGTGGCAGA
>JAJAZO010000383.1 GCA_026785745.1 Chitinophagaceae bacterium
AACTTCTCTTAATGAACTACACTGTCTTCAAACTTTAATGCTTCCATACCATTCTTCTGACGGTAATCATTAATGGCTGCTTTGATAGCATCTTCAGCAAGAACAGAGCAGTGAATTTTTACCGGAGGAAGGTTCAATTCTTCCACGATGTCCATGTTATCAATTGTAATGGCTTCTTCAATTGATTTTCCTTTCAGCCATTCGGTAGCCAAAGAAGAAGAGGCAATAGCAGAGCCGCAGCCAAAAGTTTTGAATTTGGCATCTTTAATAACACCGGTTTCATCCACTTCAATTTGCAAACGCATAACGTCGCCGCACTCAGGTGCACCAACCAAGCCAGTACCAACATTTGATTTGCTCTTATCTAATGTTCCTACGTTCTGTGGGTTGGTATAATGACCGATAACTTTTTCTGAATATGACATAATAAATGCCCCTATCCCCTAAAGGGGGATTTAAACCCTCAGGACAAAGGGGTTTTATTTTTTTAAAAATTATTCAATTTAAAGAACTATTTCAATACTTTCCGCAAGTTGGCGGAGATGGGGCCTAATGGTGCGCCCATTCGATACTATTCATATCAATTCCTTCTTTAAACATTTCCCACAGTGGACTCATTTCTCTTAACTTATTCACTGTGTTAGTTACCTGTTCTACTGTATAATCAATTTGTTCTTCTGTAGTAAACCGTCCCAAGCCAAACCTAAGCGAACTGTGTGCCAGATCATCACCCAAGCCCAATGCTTTTAAAACATAGGAAGGTTCTAATGATGCAGACGTACAAGCCGAACCAGATGACAAAGCAATGTTTTTATTAAAGCCCATCAGCAAACCCTCTCCTTCCACATACTTGAAAGAGATGTTTGTTACATGTGGAAGCTTATGTTCTTTATCACCATTAAGATAAGTTTCATCCACCTTCATCAATTCAGTTTGTAATTTATCTCTCAGTTTACTTACTCTTTTTGTTTCTTCTTCCATCTCGTTCATGCAGATCTCACAGGCTTTGCCAAATCCTACAATACCAGGCACATTCAATGTACCGCTTCTCATTCCTCTTTCATGACCGCCGCCATCCATTTGGGCCGTTACTTTCACTCTTGGATTCTTCCGGCGAACATATAATGCGCCAACACCTTTCGGGCCATACATTTTATGAGCTGTAAAAGCCATCAGGTCTATGCCGTCTTTGGTTACATCAACCGGTATTTTACCAACTGCCTGCACTGCATCGCTAAAAACCAGCACTCCATGCTTTTTAGCAATAGCACTGATTTCTTTCATGGGGTTAATAGTACCAATCTCGTTATTGGCATACATGATAGCAATCAGTATTGTTGTTGGCTTGATAGCGGCTTCTAATTCAGCCAAATCAACCAGGCCATTATCTTTTACTTTCAGGTAGGTTACTTCGCCGCCTTCTTTTTCAATATGCTTGCAGGTATCCAATACGGCTTTATGCTCAATATTGCAGGTGATGATATGATTGCCTTTGCTGGCATACATTTCATATACCCCTTTTATAGCAAGGTTATCACCCTCGGTAGCACCGGAAGTAAAAATTATTTCTTTCGGATCGGCACCAATCAGTTTGGCCACTTGCTCCCTTGCATAATCAACTGCTTCTTCTGCCGCCCAGCCAAAAGGATGGTTGCGGCTGGCAGCATTACCAAAATTATTGGTGAAATAAGGTATCATAGCATCGACTACTCTCGGGTCGCAGGGAGTAGTGGCATTATGGTCGAGATAAATAGGAAAATTCAACATAAAATCTATTATCAGTATTTTGTTTCTGCCGATAACTATCGGTATAAACACAAAATTAGCCCAAAAGGTTCTATCTGAAAGGGGTAATTTCGGGTTGCTGGCCGATTTTACCGAAATCGCAAACCCCTGCCTTTCAACGTCTTTTTTATGCAAAAAGTAGAGCATATCGGCATTGCCGTTAAAAATCTGGATACCGCTGTTCCGCTGTTTGAAAAACTGCTTAACAGCCTCTGCTACAAGACTGAATTAGTAGAGAATGAGAAAGTGAACACCGCCTTTTTCAAACAGGGAGAAACCAAAATTGAACTCCTTGAAAGCACCGACCCTGATGGAGTGATAGCCAGGTTTATAGAAAAGAAAGGCGAAGGATTACATCATATCGCATTTGCCGTTGCTAATATTGAAGAAGAAATGGAACGATTGAAAAAGGAAGGTTTTGTATTGCTAAATGAAAAGCCCAAACCCGGAGCTGATAATAAACTCGTTTGTTTTTTACACCCAAAACATACGAATGGTGTGCTGATAGAATTATGTATGGACAGGAAATAAATTACTATTCCTTGTTCATCTTGTCAAGCTCTTTCTCCAGGTCTTTCTGCACCTTGTTATCTTTCAGTTTCATACTGTTTTTACTTGCATATTCCCGTTGTGCACTTTGAAAACTTTTGTCAAGCCCTTCTTCTTCTTTGCTGATATTCTCCACTATCGTGTTGGCCCTGGCTATATCTTCCTCAGTTATGTTTTCCTGGCCTTTTTTACGAATGTCAAGAATTTCTGCATAGTCTTTTTCAAAAACCCTTTTATAAAATGAGAAAGATGCTATAGCGGCATCCCTCAGCAATGAGTCTCCTTTGTATGGGGGCATGCCTTTTATCTCGCCAATCATGGTTTCTACTTCCCGTACTGATTTTGTAAGTAGTGCCTGGGCAGAATCCAGGTTAACATCTGCTACTTTTCCGAAATCCACCACTCTTTTCATCAGCGTAGTCTGGCGATTTATTATATAATCATTGTAATCAGTCGCTGATTTATAGGTTACACCATTGGTTCCTTTTACAGATTGTTTACAGGCCATTAAACCAACAACAAATACTACTGATAAAAAAAGATAACGCATAAAATAGATTTAGGTATCGAAAATAGATTTTTTTGACTGATAAATTGCAAATAACGCCGTGATATAATGCTCCTTTATTTACTCCTGTTCATCAGCTATGGAGTCTGCATTTACAATACCCAGTTTCTCCACAGCTACTTGTGCTGCTATTTGCGAGGCATCTTTTTTATTAAAGGCTTTCCCTTCGGCAATATTTCGGCCATCCACCACAGCAGCTACGGTAAAGAGCCTGCGGCCACTTTCTAATTTCTCATTGAGAGTTTCAAACTCCAGCACTTTACCATTCTTATTGGCCCAGCCATATAGTTTGTTCTTATGATTAATCTCAAGGTTTTCCAGGTCATCCATAAACATATGTGGCTGGATAATGCTTTCCAGCACCCATTTGGCCGCCTTTTTATATCCATGATCAAGGTAAACAGCTCCTACCAATGCTTCCAGTGTGTTACCAAATATCTGGCTAACTTTCAATGAACCGTCCATTTTATTATACAACGTCACTTTTTTAAGCCCCATTCTTATCGCAATATCGTTGAGCTGTTGGCGGTTCACCATTTTGCTCCGCATTTCAGTCAAAAAGCCCTCTTCTTTGTAAGGATAACGTTTAAAAAGATAGTCTGCTATCAAAGCACTCAAAACAGCATCCCCAAGGTATTCAAGCCGTTCGTTGTTTTCATCTGACCCTTCCCGGATGGAGCGGTGTGTAAGGGCGGTTCTGTATAAAGACATATTACCCGGCTTGAAGCCAAGTATGTTTTTAAGCTCTTTTTTAAAAGCGGAACCTGAATGTTTACGAGAAAAAAATTTGAAAAAGTCCACAGGCGTTAAGCTACGAAAAAAGGATGATTTGTTAATTGGTTTATTAGTTTATTGGTTAATTGGAAAGAGTAAGGCAGTGAATAAATTCTTCTATACCAACTTAAACCAGTTAACTATTATATTTCTTCACTATCACACAGGCATTGTGTCCGCCAAAACCAAATGTATTACTCAGTGCTGCACGAACCGTACGCTGCTGTGCTTTATTAAAAGTAAAGTTTAGTTTAGAATCCAATTCGGGATCGTCAGTAAAATGATTGATCGTTGGCGGAATCATATCATGCATTACTGCTTTAATGCTGGCAATCGCTTCAATAACTCCGGCTGCGCCAAGACAATGTCCTGTCATAGATTTTGAAGCACTGATATTTAGTTTATAGGCATGTTCTCCAAATACAGCGGTAATAGCTTTTACTTCTGCCCCATCACCAATAGGTGTGGATGTACCGTGTGTATTGATATAATCAATTTCATCTGGCTTCATGCCGGCATCATCTAATGCGGCCAGCATTACATTCCTTGCACCCAGCCCTTCCGGGTGCGGGGCAGTAATATGATAAGCATCGGCGGTGGCACCGCAGCCGGCTATTTCACAATAAATTTTTGCACCTCTTGCTTTGGCATGTTCCAGTTCTTCCATTACTAATAATCCTGCTGCTTCGCCCATTACAAAACCGTCCCTGTCTTTATCATAAGGGCGGCTGGCTGTTTTAGGACTGTCATTTCTTTCACTCATTGCCTTCATCGCATTGAAGCCGCCCACACCTGCTTCGCTTATTACAGCTTCGCTGCCACCAGCGAGTATAATATCTGCTTTGCCCAGGCGGATCAAATTGAATGCATCCATAATGGCATTGGTACTGCTGGCACAAGCACTTACTACTGCAAAATTGGGTCCCCGCAGATTATGCCGCATGCTGATATGACCGGCAGCAATGTCTAAAATCATTTTAGGAATAAAGAATGGATTGAACCGGGGTGTTCCGTCTCCTTTTGCAAACTCAATCACTTCATGCTGGAAAGTTATCAGTCCTCCGATACCACTTCCAAACACAACACCTATTCTGTCGGGATTAATATTTTCTTTGTTAAGGCCTGCATCTGTCATTGCCTGGTCGCTTACCACCAATGCCAATTGACTGAAGCGATCAATTTTCCGGGCTTCTTTTTTATCAAGAAAAGCGGTGGGATCAAATCCTTTTATTTCGCAGGCAAATTTGGTACGAAACTTTGATGCATCGAACAGGGTAATATTATCTGCACCGGATACTCCGTTTATTAACGCCTCCCAGTAATCATCAATATTATTGCCCAATGGAGTAAGGGCTCCCATACCAGTTACAACAACCCGTTTTAGTTCCATAATGCTTTACAATATTATTTTACCAAATATACTATTCGCTTTTCTTTATGTAAGCAGTATAGTACAAGATATAAACAGTCTTGAGCTTGCTAAAAAGCAAAAGCTTTATTGCAACAAGTAAAAACCGCCTTCGCTGTCACAACAGTCAGAAGGCGGAGTTAATTTATTCCCCCGTTTATAGCGGGGCATTCCAATTATTATTTGGCATGCTCTTCCAGGTAAGCAACAGCCTGACCAACTGTAGTGATGGTTTCAGCCTGCTCATCAGGAATGGAGATGTTGAATTCTTTTTCAAATTCCATGATCAGTTCAACCGTATCTAATGAATCGGCTCCCAGATCGTTGGTAAAAGAAGCTTCATTGGTTACTTCTGCTTCGTCAACACCCAGTTTGTCAACGATGATCTTTTTAACTCTTGATGCAATGTCTGACATGTTCTTAAAGTTTTGTTTATTGGGAGCAAAAATATACTTTTTGAACTAATGAACATCTAAAAGGTAAATTTTTCCCGTTTTGACCCAACAAACTGAAAACTAAGCGATAGGACCCCAAAATAGCTTTTAGTGTCATTAAATTAAGCCTGCAAACGGTTGGCAGTCTTGTAAGTTCTTTGTATTTTAATGTTTCTGGAATTAATCTCACTTGGTTATGGCATTGAAAATTTTAGATCATGGCACTTTTGAATACCGCCAAATGGTAAAATTGCGGGATGACATTCTGCGCAAGCCATTGGGGTTGGGCTTTACTCCAAAGGAACTGGAAGAAGAAAAAGATAATATGCTGATTGCTGCGTTTGAAGATGAGGATATACTTGGTTGCTGTATGCTGGTGGAAGAAAGTCCTGAAAAGGTTCGTTTGCGGCAAATGGCTGTGTTAAATGACCTTCAGGGAAAAGGTATTGGAAGGGCTTTGATGAACTTTGCCGAAAACATTGCAAGGGATCAGGGCTACAAAACTTTAGCCATGCATGCCCGGAAAAACGCAACTGGCTTTTATGAAAAAATGGGCTACAAAATTGCCAGTGATGAATTTACAGAAGTCACTCTTCCACATTATGTGATGGAGAAAAAATTGTGAGTTGTTAGCTACGAGTTGCGA
>JAJAZO010000384.1 GCA_026785745.1 Chitinophagaceae bacterium
CATTGTGTAAAGGTACAAGGTGCAAGGAACAAGGAACAAGGTCTTAAAGCAAGAATTTTTCGCCTGGTTAAATAAATGTTTATAAATTCAAGAATAAAGTCAGAATATGTCGAAGGAATTGGAAGACCGGTTTCAGAACTATGCATAAGCAGTCCGGAACTATTGTACCAGGGTAAAGTGGGACATTATCAACAAAGAATATTTCAAACAAGTTATCCGTTCAAGCGGCTCTGTTAGTGCAAACTATACTGAAGCATCCGACGATTTAGGTAAAGCCGATGAGAAAATGAAAATAAAGATTTCAAGAAGGGAAGCTAAAGAAACTATTAAATGGATTGATATGATTTTAACATATGAAAATGCAGATTTAGAAAAAGAGAAGATGATATTAATTGATGAGGGTGAACAAATCAGGAGAATTTTATCTGCAATTATCATAAAACTTGGTGGGTAAAGGAAATATTTGAATTTAGGGTTTCTTGTGCCTTGCACCTTGTACCTTGTGCCTTATATGTATATTAAAATCTACTTTGACGATAAACCCCTTTTCCTCTGCGATACAGTGGATGAAGATTTGCAACCTTATATACATCACGATGATGCCATTTTCATTGACGAATTGGACAGCCATACAGTAAAGTCAATGATTCATGAAATGCAACTGGCTAAAATACATGCCGGGGTATTCTACCATTCAAACCTGGAGGAATTGAGAAAAGCCTTTTATAAAAAATTTACGATTATACAGGCAGCAGGTGGATTAGTGCTCAATGAAAAAAAGGAAATACTCATGATCTTTCGCCGGGGCAAATGGGATTTACCAAAAGGAAAATTAGACAAAGGTGAAAAATTAGAAGATTGTGCCGTAAGGGAAGTGGAAGAAGAAACCGGATTGCAGAAAATAAAACTATTATCGCCACTTACCATCACGTTTCATACTTACCATGAGGGAACGAAGTATGTACTGAAAGAATCGCATTGGTACAATATGAAAGTAAGCGGTGACCAAAAATTAGTACCGCAGACGGAAGAAGATATACATGCAATAAAATGGGTAACAACAAAAGAAGCTGAAAAGCTTTTTCCCGACTGCTTTCCTTCTGTAATTGATGTAATAAAAGAGTTTATGAAATAAGCTGGTTATAACGACCGGGGTGTGGTGAAATCTCTTTTCTGAATAACAGCCACTGTTAAACGGCTTACACAAACCATCTTGTCGTTTTCATTATATATTCTGACATCCCACACATGGGTTGATTTACCCAGGTGCAAAGGCATGGCAACACCTGTTACATAACCATCTGTTGCACTATGCACATGGTTGGCATTTATTTCCAGACCCACACATTGAAACCTTGCGGGGTCAACTACCATTGCTGAAGCAAGACTTCCAATTGTTTCTGCCAGCACACAGGATGCACCGCCATGCAACAACCCATACGGTTGTTTGGTACGATGGTCAACCGGCATTTTTGCTTTTAAAAAATTTACCCCCAGTCCTGTCCATTCTATGCCAAGGTATTCACTCATGGCGTCTTTGCCTGATTGATTAAAATTTTGGATGGACAACTCTTTATTAAACCAGATACTCATTTCAATTATTTAGGTAGTGATTTAAAAACTACTTCAGGCAAAAAATGGCTGGAATCGCCATGGTTCCTGATAATATCTCTGACAATAGTAGAAGCGACTGACGTATATTTTGGTTCCCCGGTAAGAAAGACTGTTTCAATATTCCTGTCTAAGGTACGGTTGGCATCAGCAATTGTTTTTTCATACTCAAAATCGCTGACATAGCGAATGCCCCGCAGAATAAAATGTGCCCCGATTTGCTGGCAATAATTGATAGTTAATCCTTCATACGCTGCTCCTTCTACCCTGTCTTCGTCTTTGTAGATTTCTTTGATCCATTGCAGCCTTTGTTCCGGAGAAAACATGGGAGACTTTGAAGTATTCAATCCAATCCCGACTACAATTTTATCAAACAGCGGCAATGCCCGGTTGATAATATCCACATGGCCGAGAGTAACAGGGTCGAAAGTTCCGGGAAATAAGCAAATTCTCATGCAGAAAATTTTTGATTGCCGATTTTTGATTGCATATAAACCGCAATCTAAAATCCAAAACCGTTTGTTAATCTTTTCGGCCTGATAGCAGGTAAAGTACCGCCATTCTAACCGCCACACCATTCTCTACCTGCTGCAATATAATGGATTGTTTAGAGTCAGCCACATCACTGTCTATTTCCACCCCTCTGTTTATCGGGCCGGGGTGCATAATGACGATTTCTTTGTGGAGACTGTCTAATAAGTTTCTATTAATACCATAAGCCAAACTGTATTCCCGGAGAGAAGAAAACAATACCTGGTTCTGTCTTTCTAATTGGATTCTTAGCACATTCGCAACATCACACCATTCCAATGTCTCTTTCAGGTTGTAATTCACATTTACTCCCAATGCCCCGCTGATGTATTTAGGAATTAACGTTGGCGGGCCACAAACAGTTACTTCTGCTCCCATTTTTTTCAACAGGTAAATATTACTCTGCGCTACCCGGCTATGCATGATGTCTCCGATGATGGCCACTTTTCTTCCTTCTAATGTTCCGGTTTTTTCTTTAATGGAAAAAGCATCCAGCAACCCTTGTGTGGGATGTTCGTTGATACCATCGCCGGCATTGATGATAGCAGCAGGAATATGCTGTGCCAGGAAATGAGGGGCACCACTGGCACTATGCCTCATCACTACCATATCCACTTTCATGGATAAAATGTTATTGACGGTATCAAGTAATGTTTCTCCTTTGGATGCTGAAGAAGATGAAGCAGCAAAGTTGATGGTGTCTGCACTAAGTCTTTTTTCTGCCAGCTCAAAAGAAAACCTTGTCCGGGTAGAATTTTCGTAAAAAAGATTGACAATGGTTACATCTCTGAGTGATGGAACTTTCTTGACTGGTCGCTGTAAAACTTCTTTGAATTGCTCTGCCGTTGACAGAATAAGTGAAATATCTTCTTTGGTGAGGTTTTTAATGCCGAGCAGATGTCGAGTGGATAGTTGCATTAAAGGTCGAAGTTAAAGGTTTTAGCCACAGATTTCACGGATTTACACAGATTAATACAAAACAGCCATTTTATCGGGCAATGAGTACTACTTCTTTATTTATAAGTTTCACTTTATCGTCCTTCTTAGTTTCAACTGTTACTCCCACATAATCAGCTTGAATGGGAAACTGGCGATGCTCTTTTCTGTCAACCAGCACACATAATTCTACTTTGGCAGGCCGACCGTAATCGAGCAATACATCCAACGCTGCTTTGATGGTGCGGCCTGTAAACAATACATCGTCTATCAGCACCACCGTTTTATTTTCAATGGCGAAGGGGATATTCATCGTGTCGGGTGTCAGGATTTCTTTACGAATATCGTCCCGGTAAAAAGTAATGTCCAACTGACCATATTGAACTTTCTGAGCCCGGTTGATTTGCTGAATGGCCAATACAATATCGTTGCCTACCACTACACCACCCTGTTGAATCCCGACAAATACAACATCATTTAAATCCGGGTGGGCATCGCTTAATTTTTTAGCCAATGAATGGGTGGACTCAAATAATTGTGGTTCCGTTAATATTGTTTTCAAAAAAAGAGGTTTTGTATACAAATATATCGTAAAAAGAAAAGGCCGGATAATTCCGGCCTTTTACATTGAAAAATATTATTAGCTTATTTACCTTTACGAGCAAACATGTAAATTAAATTTACCTGCCAAAACCTGTTTTTAAATTCCGGGCTCGTTGCATCATAAATGTTTTGAAGACCCATATTATAACGAACGCCAAGTCCTAAACCAGATTTCATTACATACCCGGTACCAAGGGCTACCCCCATATCAGTTCCATCAAAACTGTCTTTTATATC
>JAJAZO010000385.1 GCA_026785745.1 Chitinophagaceae bacterium
CATCCTCTCTCAGCGGATGAAGATCAGCAACGCAGATAAACTCATTTACAATATTTTAAAACACCTGGATATTATTCCTGTCAGTAAATTAATTTTAGAAAAAGCATTCACTTCAAAATTTGCAGATATAGAAGATGCCATTCAATATTTTTCTGCCATGGAAAAAGAAGATATTGATTATATCATTACCAGGAATATTTCAGATTATAAATTATCTTCCATACCCGTTTATTCTTCCAACGAGATTTTACAATTACTATAGGGTAGTTCCAAAAACCAATTTTTTTCTTACATGCCTGATTTTAAAAAAAATCAAGTATGTGTTTTGATTAATCTGAGCTGAAATAAGATTTTTATTTTTTATTTGGCTGCATTAGCAGCTTATTTTATTTGTTGACTGCCTGTTTTTTGCACTTCATTGTCATACCCCCCTTTCTTACAAATAATCATGTAGTATTTACAATACTTTCATCCCGTTTTTGGAATCACCTTTATGAAACAAGTCTATTTGAATAACGGCAAAATTGAGATGTTTTTAAAAAAAATGATAAATCCTATAAATGATAAAAGCCACCCACCTTGCAAGGCGGGTGGCTTTGTACAATGTCTTAGAATTGCTTTTAGAATCCTTTCTTTTCCAACTTCTTACCATCAGCATCCAGTTCGATTATCTCATAACCCAATTTTTTCACCCCTTCCAGAATTTTTGCTTTATCGCCTACTAACAGAATATTCATTTTTTCAGGGTTCAGTAGTTTCTTCGCCAGTAAGTCTATCTGCTGTTTGGTAATGTTAGCCAGTATTTTATTTTGTTGTTCCACATAATTAGCCGGCAGGTTATAATCTAAAATGCGGCCGATAAAACCAGCTTTTTGAAAACCTGTTTCATAGAGCAATGCATCTCTTTGTCCTAATGCATTTTTCATAAACTTTAATTCAGGTTCAGTAACGCCATTTTCCCGGTAGTTTTTCAACTCTTTCATTACTTCTACCAATGCACTGTCGGTGGCATCGGCACGGATACCGGAACTGAATTCAAAATCACCGGTGTATTCATCAGCAGTAAAAGAACTGCGGGCACCATACGTCCAGCCTTTATCCTCTCTCAGGTTCAGGTTCAACCGGCTGTTGAAATCACCGCCGAGTCCATAGTTCACCAACTTTGATTTATAGAAATCACCGGTAGCATCATATTTTAAACCGGTGGCATAGCCAACACGAAATTGTGATTGAGCTGCTTTGGGAATATCCACCATATAGACTTTTGTTTTGTCAATATTGGTTGCGGTGGCATTTACTTTTGGTAGCTCAATCTTCTTGTTGGGTAGTTTATTCAGAAAAGCTAGTTTAGGCAATACCTCTTCCTGTTTTACATCGCCTACTATTACCACTTTTACACCCTGAGAAGTCATGTAGTTCTGATAATAATTTTCTACATCAGTTAGCTTCAAATTTCTCATTGTATATTCAGTTCCAGCTTCACTCATACTAAGAATGCTGTTGGGACCGTAATTTACTTTTGCAAAAACAGCATCAGCAACAGCTGCCGGGTCGGATTTTGTTTGTTTGAAATTCTCCAGGTTTTGTTTTTGTATCCTGGTAAAAGCAGAAGCTGTAAACTTGGGATTGAACATTCTTTCCTGTAAAAAACTCAGCGTCTTATCTAAATTCTTTTTTAATGTTTGTACGCTGAAAGTAATGCCATCGAATTTACTACTGATGTTTACAGAGCTGCCCAGTTTCTGCAGTTCAACTGCCATTTGCTCAGCGGTATAATTTTTTGTGTCTTCATTCATCATATCGCCAAACATATCAGCCAGTCCGATTTTAGCCGTGTCTTTTGCCTGCAATAAATGCCCGCCCGGAATAGTAATCGTTAATGTTACGGTTGGTATCTCGGTAGTTTCAGTACCAATCATTCTTACACCATTCGGCATATCCTTTCTCCAGAACTTAGGCACTTTTACAGTTGGGTTAGCACCATTGCCCGGAATCTTACTGCGGTTAAAATTGTCTTTTGCTTTTGTATATACCAAGCCCGAATAGCCATAATCGGGTTTTGTATAATTTCCTGAATCAATTTTATAATTGTTGGCAGCGGCAATCATTTTTTCCTGTCCCTTAGGTAACACACTCAGGAATACAGCATGTTTACCTTTAATATATTCGTTATATACCCGTAGCACATCTTCTTTAGTAACAGCCTGGTACATTTTAATAAGGTCAGCAATTTTATTAGGGTTGCCGGTAAATGTCTGGAAAGCTGCTAACTGCGAAACCTTTCCGGAAACACTTTGCAACCCATTTATCTGTTGCGCTTCAATACCCCCTTTGAACTTTGCAATATCTTCATCGGTAACACCTCTTGTTTCAAATGAATCCAGTGCGTTGCGAAATAGAGAATCCAGCACTGTCAAAGATTTTCCTGGTGATGGGATTAACTGAAAACCCATTTCGCCAGACAGTTCAGATAACTGGCTGAAAGTATTTGCCTGTAAGGCTAATTGTTTTTTTACTAATTGCTGGTACAGTACAGAATTTTTTCCTTGCCCGATTACTTGTGCAAGACAAGCTAATGCGCCCATGTCTTTATGATAATTAGGAACAGTAGG
>JAJAZO010000386.1 GCA_026785745.1 Chitinophagaceae bacterium
GATTACAATAATCCAAATATTGCTTTAAATAAAAGATGCATTTCATTATTTAAAGATATTGTCGATGAATTATATGACAAGGCGTTACATTTCATTGCGTACGAGGCGCCAAAAGATGCGGAAAAGGCAATAGAAGCAGAACTGGATAAGATGCGGAATGAACTGGTAAATGAAGCAGAACTGCAGAAAGTAAAGAACAAAACAGAAAGTATGATTGCTTTTGAAGACATGAGTGTAATGAGCCGAGCTGCCAGTCTAGCTTATTATGAATTGCTTGGTGATGCGGCCTGGATGAATTTTGAACTGGAAAAATATGGTTCTGTTACTACCGAAGATATTTTGCAGGAAAGCCGCATTCTTTTCCGCAACAGCAATTACAGCACAATTCATTATCTGTCCAACAATTAATCAACGAAGCAAAAGAAAGGAATACTATGCCAGACAGGAAACAAGCTCCCGAAATAGTGGATGCCGTCAATTTTGATTTAAAACTGAAAACCGCCGATAAATTTACCTTGGATAATGGCGTGGAAGTGTATGCAGTGGATGCAGGTGCGGAAGAAGTGTTGTCGCTGGAGTGGGTGTTCTTTGCCGGCAACTGGCACGAAGAACAAGACTTGGTGGCGGCCACTACTAATTTTTTGTTGCGTAACGGTACTTCAAAAAAAACCGCCTTTCAGATCAATGAACATTTTGAATATTACGGCTCTTATCTCAACCGGGCCTGCCATAGTGAAACAGCCACTATCACTTTACATTGTTTAACAAAAAAAATAAAGGAACTGTTGCCGGCCGTGAGAGAATTAATAACAGATTCTGTAATGCCGCAGGAAGAGCTGGATATTTACAAACAGAATATGAAGCAGCGGCTGAAAGTGAGTTTGAAGAAAAGTGATTTTGTAGCCGGTCGGTTGATTGATGTTTATTTATACGGTGAAAAACATCCGTACGGAAAATTCAGCCGGGAAGAAGACTTTGATGCACTCAACAGGGAACAGCTACTGGATTTCTATAAAAAATATTATCAGCAGGGAAAACTAATCATTTTTGTTGCAGGAAAACTACCCGCTGATTTGGAATCATTAATAAATAAAAACTTTGGCGACCTGCCGGATAATACAGTTGAAACAAAAAGAATAATTATAGAGCCAGGTACGGAGAAAAAATTCAGGATACCCAATGATGAAGCCGGTGTGCAGGGTTCCATACGAATGGCAAGACCATTCCCTAACCGGCATCATCCCGATTTTATGAAAGCACAAGTGCTGAATGCATTGTTCGGTGGTTTCTTTGGTTCAAGGCTGATGAGCAATATCCGGGAAGACAAAGGCTATACGTATGGCATTCACAGCCATTTACAAAACCATATGCATGACTCTGCCTGGCTTATAAGTACCGAAGCAGGTAGGGATGTTTGCGAAGCCACTATTACCGAGGTATATAAAGAAATGAAAGACCTGCGGGAAGAACTGGTAGAGGATGAAGAGTTGTTATTAGTAAGAAACTACCTGATGGGTGGCATCCTTGGCGATCTGGATGGTCCTTTTCATATTATTGCCCGTTGGAAAAATATCGTTCTCCATAACCTGACCGAACAATATTTCTACGATTCTATTAATACTATCAAGACTATTTCAGCGGAAGAAATACAGCAACTTGCCCAAAAGTACCTGCAACCGGAGGATTTTTATGAACTGGTGGTAGTTTAATTATTTGTTTTCAATTGTATTTATTAGTGTTATTGTTGAAATTCGTGGCAAAAATTGTTGAAATTCGTGGCATGACTTTCGACCACAAAGATTTATCTAACGATCAGCTTATCCAGTTTTACAGAAGCCTTCTCTGGCCCCGTATGATTGAAGAAAAAATGCTGGTACTCTTACGGCAGGGAAAAATTTCCAAATGGTTTAGTGGTATTGGACAGGAAGCAATTTCTGTAGGAGCAACGTTGGCCTTACAGGAAGATGAATGGATAATGCCGTTGCATCGCAATCTTGGTGTTTTCACTACCCGTAATATGCCATTGAGTAAATTATTTATGCAATGGCAGGGCGCACAGGAAGGATACAGCAAAGGAAGAGAAAGAAGTTTTCATTTTGGGAATAAAGAACATCATATCTGCGGAATGATTTCACATCTTGGTCCGCAACTGGCCATTGCAGATGGGGTAGCATTAGCCCACAAACTCCGTCATGGTTCGACAGGCTCACCATTAAAAGTATCATTGGCATTTACCGGAGATGGCGGCACCAGCGAAGGAGATTTTCATGAAGCACTGAATACGGCAGCCGTGTGGGATTTGCCGGTTATATTTATTATCGAGAATAATGGTTATGGATTAAGCACACCGGTAAATGAGCAATACCGCTGCATTAGTTTGGTGGACAAAGCCAAAGGTTATGGTATGGAAGGCGTGCAGATTGATGGTAACAATATTCTTTCTGTGTATGATACGATAAAAGGAGTAAGAGACTATTGTATCAAAAATCAAAAACCATATTTGATTGAATGTCTCACTTTCAGGATGCGGGGACATGAAGAAGCAAGTGGTGTTAAATATGTACCACAAGATTTATTCAAACTCTGGGAAATGAAAGACCCGATTAAGAACTATGAAAAGTTTTTGATTGAGAATGATGTGCTGAAGGAAATCCAAATCGGAGATATAAGAAATGAATTTAAAGAGAAGATTGAAAATGAATTAGCAATTGGTGCTAATACAAAACCGGTAGTGGCGGATACCGAGGAAGAATTGGAAGATGTGTACGCAGAGAAGTTGACCGATGACCGTTTGCCGATGGTCGCCACCAAAATCGACAACGCTGCAATAAGGTCGGTCAACGAACATCAATCAACGGACAAACGCCTTATCGACGCTATCAAAGAAGGTCTTTACCAAAGTATGCAACAGCATTCCAACCTGATTCTCATGGGGCAGGATATTGCAGAGTATGGAGGAGCTTTTAAAATAACGGAAGGGTTCACAGAACAGTTTGGCAAAGACAGAGTAAGAAATACACCGCTTTGTGAAAGTGCAATTGTAGGTGCTGCATTGGGTTTATCATTAGAAGGATATAAGAGTATGATGGAAATGCAGTTTGCAGATTTCGTTACAGCAGGCTTTAACCAGATCATTAATAATCTTGCGAAAATTCATTACCGCTGGGGACAAAATGCAGATGTTGTTATCCGGATGCCAACAGGTGGCGGAGTAGGAGCCGGGCCTTTTCATAGTCAAAGTAATGAAGCCTGGTTTGTAAAAACACCGGGATTAAAAGTTGTTTACCCAAGCACCCCGATGGATGCAAAAGGATTATTAATTGCTGCAATCAACGATCCTAATCCTGTTTTGTTTTTTGAACATAAGGCATTATACCGTTCGGTAAGTGGCCCGGTGCCTTCGGAGTATTATGAAATTGAAATTGGCAAAGCAAGACATGTAAGAGAAGGAGATGAAATTTCTATCATCACTTACGGTGCCGGAGTGCATTGGGCGGAAGACTATGCCGCCGAACATCCTGAAATATCTATTGATATACTTGACCTGCGAACATTGTTGCCATTAGATTACCTGGCTATCCGTGAGGCAGTACAAAGAACCGGCAGAATATTACTGCTGCATGAAGACACTTTAGTTGGTGGTATCGGCGGCGAGATAGCGGCCTGGATTGCAGAGAACTGTTTTGGCTTATTAGATGCTCCGGTCATGCGTTGCGCTTCATTAGATACACCCATTCCATTTAACATTGAACTGGAGAATAATTTTATGGCAAAGGCGAGGTTGGATGAAACAGTTAATAAGTTACTTTCCTATTAATATATCTTTTTTAATAAGGTGGTTTTGTGGTTACAGGATTAAAAGAGTATCTTAATTTTTTATTTCCCAGTGTAAGCGATTTTACACCGCCCTGAGATTACTACTTAACTCAAAACTAAAACCAACATGTCAACCACCACCACGGCGGCAAGCCTTGCTGCACCCGTCAATCAATCTGAACGTATCATTATTCTCGATTCATTAAGAGGAATTGCTATTCTCGGAATATTATTAATGAACATTCCCGGCTTTGCCCTGCCTACCCCGGCCGCCTATGGCGATTTGAGTGTATTGAATGAAACAGGTATCAATTTCAAAACATGGTATTTTATAGAATTGAGTGTTGCCGGAACGCAACGGGCCCTGTTTTCTATCCTGTTTGGAGCAGGCATCATTTTGTTTATCAGCCGTAAGGAAAAAAACACGGAAGGGTTGATGCCGGCAGAGTATTTTTTCCGCCGCCAGTTATGGTTATTGGTCTTTGGCTTATTCAATGCTTTTGTGC
>JAJAZO010000387.1 GCA_026785745.1 Chitinophagaceae bacterium
GGAAATCAATAATGGTATCCTGACCAACGTTAAATTCTTTGGCCGCTGCTAATAATCTTGGAAGTTTTAATTCTGCCATTCAGGTTTTTTAATTGTCAATGGTGAATGATCAATGGTGAATGAGGGTATGGTTTTATTGACCACTCATTATTCACCATTCACCACTTTATTCTTTATCAAATTCTTCTTTTAATACTCTTCTTACATCCGCAATCGTTTCTTTCTCCAGATCTGTTCTTCTTTCCAGTTCTTCCGGTGTCAGGTTCAGCACACTTCTTCCTGTATCACAACCTACTCTTTTCAGCTCATCAATAACCCATGTTTCAATTTCATCGCTAAATTCTTCGAGGTCAATATCAAACTCTTCTACTTCATCCCCTTCTTTATCACGGTACACATCCAGTTCGTAGCCTGTCAAATCACAAGCCAGTTTTATATTTACACCCCGGCGGCCAATGGCCAGTGAAACCTGGTCGGGTTTCAAATAAACATTGGCATGTTTGGCTTCGTTATCCAGTTCCATGCTGGTAATTTTTGCCGGCGTTAATGAACGTTGTATTAATAATTGGATATTACTTGTCCAGTTGATAACGTCAATGTTTTCATTTTTTAATTCACGAACAATACCATGAATCCGGCTTCCTTTCATTCCTACACAAGCACCTACCGGGTCAATTCTGTCATCATAAGATTCCACAGCAACTTTAGCTCTTTCTCCGGGATCTCTTACGATTTTCTTTATTACAATCAGGCCGTCAAAAATCTCCGGCACTTCTATTTCTAATAATTTGGCAAGAAATTCAGGTGCCGTTCTCGAAAGAATAATCACCGGGCTGTTATTCTTCATGTCCACTTTCCTTACTACTGCACGAATGCTTTCTCCTTTTTTAAAATAGTCCTGTGGTATTTGTTCACTCTTCGGAAGAATCAGTTCATTGCCTTCATCATCAAGCAATAAAATTTCTTTCTTCCATACCTGGTACACTTCCGCACTGATAATCTCACCTATCCTGTCGCCATATTTTTTTGCCAGTACATTTTTCTTCAGATCGCTGATGCGGCTGGCCAGTGTTTGTTTGGCAGCCAGAATTGCCCTGCGGCCAAAGTCGAGTAAGTCAATTTCTTCGTACAATTCTTCCCCTACTTCAAAGTCTGGTTCAATCTTTACGGCATCAGAATAAGCCACCTGCGCCAATGGATCTTCTACCTGGCCATCTTCTACAATCATCCTGCGGCGGATAATTTCAAGGTCACCTTTCTCTGCGTTTACGATTACATCAAAATTTTCATCGCTGGTGTACTTTTTGCGCAACAGGGTTTTAAATACATCTTCCACTACTTTCATCATTGTAGGACGGTCAATATTTTCCGCTTCTTTAAAATCCTGGAACGCATCAATCAGGTTAATACTTGACATAACACATAGCTTTTTAGAATTTAATTTGAATTTTTGTTGTTTTTATATTAGCAAAAGAAATAGTGTGTTGCACTATTTCCATTTTCTTTCCTTTTCCTGTTGTTTCTTCTATCACAATATCAGCCTCAGTTGCACTTATCAGTTTTCCTTCTTTTTTAGCATCTTCTTTATCGGTTACTTCTACAAAACGGCCAATATTTTTCAGGTATTGGCGGTGCAGTTTCAGCGGCTCATCCAGTCCCGGCGATGATACTTCCAATGAAAAATCACCATTTGGGTACAGGTTTTCTTCTTCAATCTGCCTGTAAAGCCGGCGGTTATATTGAACTAATTTTTCAATGCTAACTCCCTGGTCGCCATCAATGAACACTTTTATATTATTGGTCGGCTTAATCCTCACTTCTACCAGAAATACGTCTGGTTCGGAGCTGATTAATCCGCTGACCCGTTGCTCTAATGCCTGTATTTGTGCTTCTCCGTTCATGGGGTATAAAAGAAGAAGGGAACGGCCTCGTTCCCTTCTTACTGCTATTTCTGGTGCAAATATACGGGAATCAGTTATTATCTGCCAAATTCTGCCCTGTACGTAATGAAGGTTTCAGAATAGCCTTCGCTTCGGTAAAATTTAGGTAAAGAGCGGCAAAATTCCGGCGGCTGCAAAACGGGTCATCTTATCTTTACATTATGAAATTCGTATTGTACGCCATACTGGCCTATGTATTATACCAGTTCATCTTTAAACTGGTGATACCGGTGTACCTCGCCAGCCGGAAAATAAAAAGGGGCTTCAGGGAAATGCAGAGCAAGATGCAGGAACACATGCAGCAACAGCAGCAAGGCAATACACCTCAGCCTTCGTCTTCCAAACCGGAGCCTAAAACAAAAGCTGGTGATTATATAGATTTTGAAGAGGTGAAATAACTTCCAAACAGTTGATTACTGTAATTTGAAATCTTTTTCTTTTACATCTCTAGAATTGCCGCCAATAAACAGTTTAAATTCTCCCGATTCAGCCACAAATTTCAAATCGCTGTTATAAAATTTAAGGTCGTTAACACCTATTTTGAAGTTAACTTTTTTGCTTTCACCTGCTTTCAATTTTATTTTTTGAAACCCTTTCAATTCTTTTACCGGCCTGGTAATGCTTCCTGCCAAATCACGGATATATAACTGTACTACTTCTTCACCATCATACTTACCGGTATTGGTCACTGTAACTGATGCTGTAATATTCTCATTCATTTTCATGGAAGTATTATTCAATGAAATATCGCCATAGGAAAACGAAGTATAACTTAATCCGTAACCAAAAGGAAATAATGGAGCATTGGGTGCATCCAAATAATTGGATTGAAACTTTGGTGAATCATCAGAAGAGGGTCTGCCTGTATTTTTTTGACTATAATAAATGGGTACTTGCCCTACGTTTACCGGAAACGATACAGATAATTTTCCTGATGGGTTATAGTTACCGAATAATACATCAGCAATAGCATTACCAGCTTCGGTACCTGCATGCCACACCTGTAATATTGAAGCAGCCAATTGATTTTCTTCTGGAATTGCCAATGGTCTTCCACTCATTAACACTAACACTAACGGCTTTCCTGTTTTAGCCAATGCCTTTATTAATTTCTTTTGACTTTCCGGTATAGTAATATCTGTGCGGCTTGCTGCTTCACCCGACATTTCAGATGCTTCGCCAACCACTGCCACCACCACATCAGATTTATTAGCTAATGCCAATGCTTCATTCAGCATCTCATCGGGTGTTCGTTTATCAATATCTATCCTTGTTCCAAATACATTTACTTTTTTAGCTAATAAACTGTCGTCAGAAATATTAGCCCCTTTTGCATAAAGTACATTCACATTTGCTCCTGCTACATTTTTTATTCCTTCCATTACAGGCACAGATAATTTTGAATCGCCTGATACAGCCCATGTGCCCAGCATATTACTCTGGTCATTAGCCAGCGGACCTATTAATGCGATAGTGCCGGATTTTTTAAGTGGTAACATTTGATTATAGTTCTTTAATAACACAAATGAATGAGCAGCAATTTCTCTTGCTTCCTTCCTTGTTTGTGCTGTCAATATTTCTTTTGCCGGTTTATTAATATCAATATAGCGGTAAGGATTATCAAACAACCCCAATTTATATTTTGCCTCCAGAATGCGGCGGCACGCCTGGTCAATTTCCTGTACCGTTACTTTCTTTTCCTGCAACGATTTTTTTGTGGTTGTTAAAAATCCTTCGCCAACCATATCCATATCCAAGCCTGCCCTTAACGCTAATGCTGATACAGTTTGCAAATCACCCATACCATGTGCTGTCATTTCATTTACCGATGTGTAATCTGATACAACAAAGCCTTTAAAACCC
This sequence comes from Chitinophagaceae bacterium, assembly GCA_026785745.1. Lineage (GTDB taxonomy): Bacteria > Bacteroidota > Bacteroidia > Chitinophagales > Chitinophagaceae > JJ008. The sequence goes on from JAJAZO010000387.1 coordinate 3,804, forward strand.
CATTGCTTTCTTAATAAATCACTTAACAACCATTTATTTCCTGTGGCGGGAATGCCATCAATCTCGTTGAACGAACTCATCACACTTCCTACACCTGCATCAATCGCAGCTTTATAAGGAGGCAGGTATTCATTATACATTTTCACCCGGCTCATATCTGTGGTATTATAATCCCTTCCTGCTTCTGCGGCACCGTACAGCGCAAAATGCTTTACACAGGCCATCATTGTATTGTCTTTTGTCAAATCATTTCCCTGGTAACCTTTTACCATCGCTACAGCCACCTGAGAACCGAGATAGGGGTCTTCACCGGCTCCCTCGGCAATACGTCCCCAACGGGCATCACGGGCTATATCCACCATCGGCGAAAAATTCCAGCATAATCCATCGGCTGTTGCTTCTACCGCTGCTATTCTTGCACTTTGTTCAATTATTTTCATATCCCAACTGCAGGACAGCGCCAATGGAATGGGGAAAATAGTTTTGTATCCATGAATAATATCCGAACCGAATATCAATGGAATTTTTAACCGGCTTTGATTTACTGCAAAGTCCTGTGCCACTTTTATTTTATCTACTCCAATTACTCCAAAGAGTCCACCAACATTCCCTTCTTTAATTTTTTTCTCAACATCACTGCTTACTACAGCACCTGTAACAATGCCGCCACCCGGAGTTAACAAATTTAATTGTCCTATTTTTTCATCTACTGTCATCTTTTTCATCAGATTGCTGATGAATGTATTCATCTTCGGATCGTTTACGTTTTGTGCAATGGCAGAAAAAGAAACAACTACAAATACTATAAGGATAATTTTTTTCATCGTATATTTTTAATCTTTCGGGAAAAATAGTTCTATTATTTTTTAAGCCATGGGCTTTCGAAACTAAGTTTTTTTAATCCCGCCTTTATTTCCGGGCAACTCATAAATAAATTCCACAATAAGCCACTACGATAGTTTTCCATCATTACCACTATCGGGCCCTGATCAATTGCGAGGTATCTGGGTGGAAACCAATTCTCCTGTTCACTAAATGCATCATAAAAACCATAGATGCCCCAGATTTTGTCTTTCATCCGCCCATCGGCGGACCAGTGTTTCATAGCAGCCATCGATTGTTTTGGTGTATAAGGGAACGATGATAAAGCTGCCGTTGGACTAATAACACCTAAATCATTTTCCATATTTGGTGCATGACCGGCATAGCCTGTCACTGAATAACTTGATGTCAATCCCCAGTTGTTTGGGCCATACCCTTTAAACTTTTTAGGATTATCCACACACCATTGATAATTGATGAGAGAAAGATTAGTGTTCTCCTGCCAGTAGTCGGCATACTTATCTTTCAACCCTCTTGGGTCAAGGCCAAGGTAAGAATAATGAGCCCAATACAATGGTCCGCCCTGTGGTGGATTGCCCTCGTAACGCATATTCAAGGTGTAACCACCATACGATGAAGTGCTTTTTATTTTTCCATTGGCTGCCCAGCCTTCATGATACACTTCAGCAGGTACCCCATGTGATGGTGATGATGCCGCCAACACATACATAATGAGACATTCATTATATCCACGAACTGCAAAATTCATTTGCCACCC
>JAJAZO010000388.1 GCA_026785745.1 Chitinophagaceae bacterium
ACCTGTTAAAAGAGTTTCAGTCAAAACGAATTCATTTTGCGGTAGTGGTTGACGAATTTGGAGGCACCAGCGGTATTGTTACGTTAGAAGATATTATTGAAGAAGTGATTGGCGATATAAACGATGAGTTTGACGAGGTAGATATGCCTTATACAAAAATAGATGACTACAATTTTATTTTTGACGGAAAAACCCTCATAAGTGAAGTTTATCGAGCCCTAAACGTAGATGAAACAACTTTTGATATAGTGAAGGGCGAAAGTGAAACACTGGCGGGCCTTGTGCTTGAGCTAGCAGGTGTTATACCTATAGTTAGCGAAGTAGTTACTTTTGAAAGATTTGACTTTACAGTGTTGGAAATAGAAAAAAACAGGTTACAAAAATTAAAAGTGACGGTTAACCCCGTTATTGATTAACGCCTTTTAAAAATAAAAACACCTAATTGGTGATTTATGATGGATGCAGTTTTGAACCGAATAAAGCGATTGAGCTTTTTGACAGCAGTTTTGCCCCTTTTGTTAATAACCGGCTGTAATAGCGATTATACACCCAAACCCAAAGGATATTTCAAGATCGATTTTCCCCAAAAGCAGTACAAGGTATTTGACCAGCCCGGCTATCCTTACACTTTTGAATATCCTGTTTATGCCAGGGTAACAAAAGATTCTACTTTTTTTGATGATAAAGCAGGCGACTGGTGGGTGAATATTGATTTGCCGCAGTTTGCCGCAAGAATTTACATCAGTTATAAAACTATCGGAGGACAGAATAAATTCGATTCGCTGGTAAGAGATGGTTTTAAAATGGCTTATAAGCAACATGTGGATGTATCAACAGGCATTAATGACAGTTTGATGCAGACCCCCAATGGTGTGGAAGGTGTTTATTTTTCGCTGGGAGGAAATACCGCAACTGCCAACCAGTTTTTTTTGACCGACTCTACCAAACATTTTTTAAGAGGGGCTTTATATTTTGATGCCACCCCCAATGCTGACTCTCTCGGCATCGTCAATGATTTTTTGAAAAAAGATTTGCAGCATTTAATCAATACGCTGAAATGGAAACCTGCCTTGGCGGCAGGCAAATAAAAACCCCGACTAAAACTGTCGGGGTGCAGAGTAGATTACTGCATGCTTCTCTACTGGTCTTTATTTTCAGTCTTTAGGGGGCTCTAAAAACCCTCCAAGAGTTAACCAAAAGAAACTCTTTTTGAGTGGAGAACTCTTGCAGGGATTAGTTTTTAGAGATGACCTTTATTACTTCTTCTTTCGTAGTTTCCTTTTTTACCTTTGGTTCGGTGTAACGTTCGTCCAATGCACCACGGCTGAAAAGTTTAGTGCTGAGTTTTCTTTTCTTAACTACTTTCTTTTCTGTGCCGCTTTCTGTAGAGATTTTTACCTCAACATTTGCTTTTTCAATTTCTTTTATTACACTGGTTGCAATTGCCTCATCATCCCCAATAGGTTTAATAGAAGTTACTATCTCTTCATCTTCCTTGTTAACAGCCTGTTTTTTTACTACTGCTTTTTTGTTATTGCTGACATTTTTAAAAATAACAGGCTCTTCTTTTACGTACAGTTCCGGTTCTGTCACTTTTTCTTCATCCATAATATCAGTTTCTTTTTCTTCGGCATACATTTCTTTAAATTCCTTTTTGCCGTGTGTCTGTTTGTAGTCTACAAACCCATAGATACTTGCGCCTATCATTAACGTGGCGCCGACGTACAAGATTGATTTCATTTGATTAATTTTTATTTGTTTTTAAATGGCCAATTGTTTTGAACTCTTTTAAATTTTTATCTCGCAAAAGATTTTAAATAATTTTTACTTTGCCGGTATATAATCCACTCCGCAAACAGCATGTTGCCAATTACACTTATCCAGAGCGATAATTCATAGTTTTCCAGGTGACCCCAATCCAGCAGGTAAAACACAACGTGGTAAACCCGGAAGGTAACGGCCGTCATTGCCATGGCGTAGCTGCGCATCATCCATACCTTATGGGCAATTACATTTTTTTTGTGAATAGTGGTTAAGCCATACAACGTGGTGATGAACCAAAAAACAGCCATAAACATGAATAAAGCTTTTTCCCAAAAACTTCCTTTGGCGAAGAAGGACATATACAGGCCGGTTGGTGCTCCAAGAAACAGGACCACAAAAACATAAATCTTACCTGAAAACCGGTGGATGGCTTTTGTCTTTTTCAGGATATATCTTGAAAATTGGATAAGGGCAGTAAGAATACAAAGGGATCCTGCAAAAATGTGGATATAGAAACATGCATTGTAGAAATTACTTTTAAACAAAAAACTCCTTTCTTCTATAAAACTAAAATCTTTACTGAAAGAAAAATAAGGAAGGGTGTTGTAAATAAGAAGTAAACTCAGGGCCGCTACCGGCACCCAGAACAGCATCTGGAAAAAGACCTTCGCCGACTTTTGAAGGGTGATAACTCTGGTGTTTTGCATACAGTGGTTTGTGATATTGGGGAGATGCCGCTGTGAAAAGCTCTCCATAATGACAGGCTGTTAGTTATTTGTTAAAGGAATTTCACCATCGGCTGAATGTTTACTAATTTCAGGGCCAACACCCGGCGTATGAACATTTTCCGGAAAATTTTACTGCTTACTGTTTCCCTGTTATTGATCAGGCCTATGGTGTAATTTATACGGAGCTTGGCCGGTTTGATTCCGCCGGGATGTACTTACAGAAAGCAAGAACGATTTTTAAAAACAGTTCCAATGAAAGCAATAAAGTTAGTTTTTATGGGCAACTGGCTTCGTTTATCAAAAATCAGGTGATAAAAAAAATGCAATAGAGTATTACCTGCGGGTAAAAAAAATTGGTAAAAAAATGGTTTACTTGAAAATGTAAGATCCGCATCCAAACACCTTGATAGTTTATACACTGAAACTGGTAATGCCCAACTGACTGGAAAATATAAAGCGATCTACTACCAGTATAAAGACAGCATTGAAACCCTAAAAAGAGAAAAGGAGCTGACCCAGATAGAAGCTCATGATGAACAACAACGGCAGGAAAAATTAGAAAAAGAAGCAGAAGATGTGAAACGGAGAAGGAACAACATTCAATATTTCGGTATTGTAATCGGCATTATTTGATTGTTCATTGAATTGGTGGTTCTTGGCATGTTTAAAGTATCTGCCGGATTGATAAAAGCCATTAGCTTCTTTGTGTTCCTGATGCTTTTTGAGTTTATAATCCTGATAATTAAAAAGAATATTTACTCCATTAAACACGGTGAACCGTGGAAAGACCTCGCCTTTATGATTGCACTGGCAGCTTTACTAGTACCTCTGCATCACTGGCTGGAACATAAAGTGCTGCACTATCTCACTTCACATAACCGGCTTACATCTGCAGGGCATCACATAAAAAGAAAATTATTACGGCGAACAAAAGAAGGAGAGCAATAAAGCAGTGCTTACCTTTGCAAAAATGAAAAAGGTTGATTGTAATTGACAATACATTAGTTACGGAAGATGTGGTGAACAAGCAGTTTGTATGTGACCTCGGCAAATGCAAAGGTGGTTGTTGTGAAGATGGTGCTGCCGGTGCCCCATTAGCTAAGGAAGAACTGAAGATTATTACAGATGCGTATGAAAAAGTAAAACCGTACCTCACCAAAAACTCCATTGCTGAAATTGAAAAGAAAGGATTCTATGTCTTTGATGCAGAATTTGAATGGGTTACTCCGACGGTTGACAACGATAATGAAATATGTGTGTATGGTATCCGGAGCGAAAATGGCATTATTAAATGTGCTTTTGAGCAGGCTTATAATGACAAAGTGATAGACCCGATAACTATCGGGTGGAAAAAGCCAATTAGTTGCCACCTCTATCCCATTATTGCCAAAAAAGGAAAGCATGGCGACTATGAAAG
>JAJAZO010000389.1 GCA_026785745.1 Chitinophagaceae bacterium
AGGTTCAGTCTTACCAGTGCTAAAAGTCAATGGCACATTAGCTCCGGCCGGGCTTACTCTTATATATCCCTGCATTTCCTGGTGCAATGCTGAACAGAAGTCTGTACAATACATTGGGTATACACCGGCTTTTTCTGGTGTCCATTTCAATGTTTGTGTTTCGCCAGGCATAATTAAAAGTTCCGCATTGTTGGCGCCTTTTACTGCAAATCCATGAGGCACATCCCAATCCTGTTCAAGGTTAGTAACATGGAAGTAAACAGTTTCACCCAATTTTACTCCTTCAATATTATCTGGAGTAAAGTGTGAACGGATAGAAGTCATGTACACATGAATCTCATTCCCTTTTCTTTCCACCCTGGCAAAATTGTCTCCTTTAGCAGCGTAGGGATTTTCATTTTCTTCAATCTTGAAAATCTTCTGGCTGTTCTTCATAATCAATGAAGCAGGAATGGCTTCTGCATAGTGTGGCTCACCAATGGTAGGGAAGTCAAGAATTAATTTCATTTTTTCTCCACTGATATCGTATATCTGTGCACTTTGTGTAAGCTCCGGGCCTGTTGGCAGATAACGGGCTTTGGTTATTTTGTTATAGGCAATTACATATTTACCCCATGGTTTTTTAGTTGGTCCACCGGGAATACATAAGTGGCCAATAGAATAATACGTTGGCACACGGTCTATTACTTCAAGAGATTTTACATTCCATTTTACAATTTCTGAAGAAACAAAGAAGGAAGTATAGGCATTTCCTTTATCATCAAATTCTGTATGTAAAGGACCAAGGCCTGGTTTTTTTACTTCACCATGTAATACCGCTTCATATTTCAAAACAGGTATACCATCGTATTCTCCATCATAATTCTTTGCAGCAATTGCGGCTTGTATTTTAGTAAAAGAAAATACAGGAATGGTAGCGGCCAGTTTGCCACTGCCTACAATGTATTCACCTGTAGGGTCAGTATCACAACCGTGTGGTGATTTAGGACAAGGCATAAAGTATATCATGTCTGGACAATCCTTTGGGTCAAGCATCAGTACTTCATTCATGATGGTAGAAGTGGCACTGTGTGTTTTGTCACTGTATTTATTATGTGCATACTTCACAGATTTTTTCACTCCCTTTCCGGCTTTGGCATATTCCTCTGCTTTCTTCCAGTTAACACACATGATAAAATCCTTATCTTTTTGCGAAGCATTTACTTCCAGTAATGTGTTTGCTTTTTCAGAATTGTAACAACTGAAGAAAAACCAGCCGGCTGATTTTCCTTTGCCTGCACGTGCAAGGTCGAAGTTGATACCGGGTGTCAGTATCTGGAAAGCAATATTCATTTCGCCTGATGTTTTATCTATACCAATAAAACTCACCGTGCCTTTAAAATTTTCTTTGTATGAATTAATTGGCACATCCAGTTTATCACCAATAGGAATACTGAAACGGGTACCTGCTACTACATACTCAGAATTTTCTGTAATAAAAGGAGAGGAGTGGTTACCTGCACTGTTGGGAATTTCAATGATTTCAGCCGTGCGGAATGTTTTTAAATCTATACGGGCAATACGGGGAGTATTGTTAGCATTGCCAAAAGCCCAGCGGCCATCATGTTCACTTCCCGTTACGGATAGTGCAATGTGGTGAAGGTCGTCACATGGTACAAAACCATGTGATGTATTCAACATCGGTTTAGTTTCTTCACTGTAACCCCACCCTTTTTCAGGGTCAACAGAGAAAACTGGAATAACACGGAATAAACGACCAGAAGGTAAACCGTACACCGACATTTGGCCGCTGAAACCACCGGATACAAAATTGTAAAACTCATCATATTTGCCCGGAGCTACATAAGCTTTTGATGCATCACCAGTAGCAGCTGAAGAAGTGCCTTTAGGTTTGCATCCCTGCATCCAAAACAAACCAACAATTACGAACTGTAGCGGAATGAATGTTTTAAGAGGATTGTGTTTCATAATAAAAATTTAGCAGTTAAAAAATTGTTCGTTATTAGATTGGCTTTTGTTTCAGTCATTATTTTTCTCCGTCATTACTTCTCATAAACTCGATTAGCTTACGGGATTCTTCCTGAGTAATATTTTGATTTGGCATTCTAACTAAACACAATTCAAGAAGTTTCTGTGCTTCGGCATCGGTTTCCAGCATCATCTCCACATTTGTAATCATATTAGTAATCCAGGTGGGAGTCCTTTTTTTGGTAACACCCTTCCATCCCGGACCTACCAGTTTTTCTTCAGTTAGCCGGTGGCAGGATTGGCATTTGAGTTCATACATTCCTTTACCAGCAGTTACCCATTCTGCATTCAGAGGGTTGGTAAAAGCGATTTCACCTTCTTTCACTTCAGTTCCATGTGTTTCAGGTTTGTCTTTACTCAATTCCTGAATATCTACAGGTTTTTCGTCTTTTTTTACGCCTTCGCTTCCACAAGAAGCAAGCAAGCCAATACCGGCAATAATGGCACCGGAGGAAATAAGTTTGGAGAGTTTCATTGTTTATTTTTTGTTGGTGAAGAATAAAAGACATCAAGGTCTTTAATGAGTCAAAAGTATTTATGTGTTTTTTTGCCAGACATGACAATCATCAAAGACGGGAATGATGTTTATCAGCATATCAGAAAATCCGGGCTGATACTTTTGTTTTTATTTATATGGTATTCTCAAAAACATTTGGCTATGCTTTGCGGGGTGTGTTGTATGTGGCTTTGACTAACGAAGTGAAACCCAGAGTGCAGTTAGAAGAAATCGCAATTCAACTTAGTGTGCCACGGCATTTCCTGGGGAAAGTGATGAAGAAACTGGTAAAGGAAGGAGTCCTTATTTCGATAAAAGGACCCTATGGCGGATTTTCTGTAAATGAAACAACTCTGCAAATACCTTTATTACGACTGATTGAGATAACAGGGGAGCCAGAGGAATTCGGCTCCTGTGTATTACGGTTGCGGAAATGTAATGCTCAAAACCCATGTCCAATGCATCGGCAAATTGAAACGTTAAGGAGGCAATGGCAATCATTATTAGCCTCTACCAAAATTGGTGATTTATTAAGAAAAGACCAACCCGATTTTATTAAAAGTATTGCTACTCTCTAATTTTTAACAGTGGGGGTGATATTAATCATGCTTTTTAAATAAGGGAATCTTTTATTTTGATTTTAATAAACAAGGATTACTATTATGTTTTTAAAAACTGTAGAGATAAATAATAAATCGTTAGTAGCCTATATCGTGGCACAGGATTACCGTACTGCCGATGTTTTTCGCCGTCATGGTATCGGGTATTGCTGTGGGGGTAATTGGCCAGTGGATATTGCTTGCCAGATGCAGGGTGTGGATGCTGATAAAGTGCAGGCAGAACTGGAAGCAGCCGTCAGGACTATTCATGTATCAAACCAACTTGATTTTGCAGACTGGGATATTGATTTTCTGATAAATTACCTGATTAACATTCACCATCGTTATATTAAAAAGGCACTACCGGAAACACAACAATTGTTAAATGACTTTGCAAGGGAGCATATCAAAAAATTTCCTTACCTCGAAGAATTAGAAAAGCAGTTTGATTTATTAGTAAAGCAACTGCTGCCTTCTGTAAAGCAGGAAGAAGAAATAATATTCCCCTACATCCGGCAGGTTGCCTATGCTCATAAACATAAAGAACCACATGCGGCACTGTTTATCCGTACACTGCGCAAGCCTGTAGAGAAAACAATATATAAAGGGCATGAAACCGTTACAGATATTATCCTGTCTATCCGGAAACTGACTAATACATATAATACACCTGATAATGTGTGTATCAATCACAAAGTGGTAATCGCTAAACTGAAAGAACTGGACAACGATTTAATGCAGCATTTGTACCTGGAGCAATCTGTGCTGTTTCCCCGTGCAATGGCTATCGAAAAAGAAATACTGGATATATAACCTGCAAACGTCGTTCCTGCCGCATTACAACTGGTTACTGTTTTTCTATTCATGCACACACATTACCGGGATATGTGATTGGAATACCAGCTGTTTGGTACTGCTTGGTTTAAATATACCATCTAATAACTTGTGTTTTTTAGGTATAGCTATTACGAGGTCAAGGTTATTGGTTTCTGCAAACTGGTTAATTCCATCTTCAGTATCAGCATTATTAATGAAATGGTACGTTGGTTTTTCCTCTTCCAGCAAATTATGCAATAAGAAAGATTGTTGCGGTGTATCAGGCCTGAAATGCTTTCCCTTGTAGTCAACGTTTAGTATATGTAGCTCGGCTTTGAATTCTTTCACCATTTGTTTGATGAAATGAACCGGGGTTGTTTCCAGGACCTGCCTGAAATCACAGGCAAAGCCTATTTTTTTAATACCTTTTCCATATTCTTTTCCTGGGGGTACACATATTACAGGCCAGGTAAGATGACGAATAGCAGTAAGGGTAGTGCTCCCAAAGATAATTTTTTCTACGGCATTTTTGCCTTTTGCTCCCATCACAACTGCGAAAGGCTGAATGTTTTTGCATAATTCCTCCAGTTCATCCACTATGTTTCCCATTATAGCTTCTGTTTTCACTATTATTTTGCCGGATGTGATATGGTCAATCTTTGCCTTTAAATCCTCCAATTGTGTTTCGCTGCCCTTTTTCAATTCTTCCACAGAGAGCAGCATCACCGGCGCATCACCGGAATATGCAACAGGGATGTTGTAAACATTAACTAATAAAATATCTGCGGTAATTGCCAGAGCCATATCAACTGCAAAATTTGTGGCGTTAGTTGATACCGGCGAAAAATCGATTGGAACAATAATTGTTTTCATAATTATAAGTTTGAAATAAAGCTATAAAGTCAATACCCCAATTTGGATGATGATGGTCAGCCTGCCAGCTGATTATTACTTTGCCAAAAAGGATGCCGTAACAGTTTGAAAGTCATTTACTGATCTGATTTGTATCAGTCTATTGCTTTTTGCCGGTAAATATATTTACAATATAAAATATAAGTATATGAAACACAATATGGGTAATGCAGACCGAATCATCAGAGTGTTGATTGCTGTGCTAATCGCCGTTCTTTATTTTACAAATACTGTTAGCGGTACTTTGGGGTACGTATTACTGGCAGTTGGGGCAATTTTTCTACTAACCAGTCTGGTGGGTTCCTGTCCACTATATTCTTTGTTTGGTATTACTACTTGTAAAGCCAAAAGATTGCAATAATGTTTAGGGCAGGTATTATTGTTTATTTTCGGGTATAAAAAATTATCAGTATGCTCGATCAGGCACACATTACCTCCCTTTTTGAAAACGCAACAGAAGGAATTATTCTTACCAACGGGGTTGGAAATATTGTTATGGCAAATCCTGCCGTAGAACGTATGTTTGATTATTCGAAAGATGAACTAAACGGTAAACCTATTGAAATATTAATACCTGACAAATTCAAACCTCATCATCATCAACTTAGGGATGGCTTTTATCATAAACCTTCTAACAGGATAATGGGACAGGGCCGGGACCTTAACGGACGAAAAAAAGGTGGCTCAGATATGCCCGTGGAAGTAAGTTTGAGTCACTACCAAAGAGATGGCGAATTATTTGTTATTGCATTTATCGTTGATATTACCCAGAGAAAAAAGATTGAAGGTAGTATGCTGAAACAAAAAGAAGAGCTGGAAAAAATTACTGATAAAATACGACAGCTTAATGCCGACCTCGAAGTAAAAGTGGAAGAACGGACATTGATTTTAAAAGAAGCATTGCAAAAGCTGGAAGAATCGCAGCAGGAACTTAGTGAGGCGTTAGATAAGGAAAAGCAATTGAATGAAATTAAAAGCCGGTTTGTATCAATGGCTTCGCATGAGTTTCGTACACCACTTACGACCGTGCTTTCATCAGCTTCATTACTGTCGAAATATACAGGAGAAGATGACCAGGAAAAAAGGGACAAGCATATCCTGCGGATTAAAAATTCAGTTAATAATCTTAATGATATTCTCGAAGACTTTCTCTCCCTCGGTAAATTGAACGAGGGTAAAATAGATAAGCGAATCGAGCAGGTAAATTTGAAAGATATATTAACAGATACGATAGATGAAATGAAGGCAATTACTAAAAAAGGACAGCAGATTTTACTCAATTGCAGTGGAGATTATTTTGCTTTTACGGATAAGAAGCTATTCCGGAATATTCTTATCAATCTTATCAGCAACGCCATTAAGTTTTCTGAGGAAGGAAAGACAATATCCGTTGCAGGTAAACTATTGGATAGTAAAGCGATAATTGCCGTCAGAGATGAGGGTATTGGCATTTCAGAAGAAGACCAACAACATCTTTTTTCCAGTTTCTTTCGTGGAGCTAATGCCACTAATATTCAGGGAACCGGTCTTGGATTACACATTGTAAAACGATATGTTGACCTGCTGGGGGGAGAATTAGTATTACAAAGCGAATTAAATAAGGGAACAACCATTAATTTTATTATTCCAATAAACTGATAGTAGTATGAAATCTGTTTTAGTAATTGATGACAACCCTGATATCAGGGATAATACGGCAGAGATACTGGAGTTGGCCGGATACAAAACATTTACAGCCGAAAACGGAAAGAGGGGAGTAGAGGTAGCACAACGGGAGAAGCCGGATGTAATCGTTTGTGATATTATGATGCCGGAACTGGATGGCTATGGTGTATTGCACCTGCTTCGTAAAAATGCTGACACAGAGAATATACCTTTTGTATTTCTTACTGCAAAAACGGAGCGAAGTGATTTTAGAAAAGGAATGGAGATGGGAGCTGATGATTATATTACCAAACCATTTGAAGACATTGAGTTGTTAAACGCAATTGAAGTAAGGCTTAAAAAAGCGGCGATACTTGACAATAAATATTCCTCAACGCAGCAAGGTGTTAGCCAGTTTATCAAAGACGTAAAAAATGCCGGTTTGATAAACCAACTGGCGGATCAGTATGATGTAGAAAATTATACAAAAAAGCAGGCCTTGTACCAGGAGAGTAAACGACCAAGGTATTTATATTACCTCGTAAAAGGGAAGGTAAAAGGGTTCAAGACTCACGAGGATGGCAAAGAATATATTACTGATTTATTCAGTGACGGTGATTTTATAGGCTACCTGGCATTAATTGAAGATAAGAATTACGAGGACTCTGCTGTAGTGCTGGAAGATGCAGAGATAATGCAGATACCAAAAGAAGATTTTCTGCAGATGATATATGGCAATATGGATGTGGCAGTTAAATTTATCCGCATCATAACACAAAACGTAAAGGAAAAGGAAGAACGTTTACTGAGTCTTGCATATAGCTCACTCCGGAAAAGAGTGGCAAAGGCTTTGGTGGATATAAATCAGAAATTTAATGCGGAGAATGAAAACAAACCCCTTGAAATTTCGAGAGAAGACTTTGCACACTATGTAGGTACAGCAACAGAATCGCTGATACGTACACTCAGCGATTTTAAAGCCGAAAAATTAATTGAGATAAAGGAAGGAAAAATCTCCATTGTCAATCTTGAAAAGCTCAGGAACTTGTTGTATTAATGATCCGCATCCCGGTTTAAATCGTAATCATCAGCTTTGGTATCTGTCTTTTTACCGGTAGATATTTCACGGCCATGAGTGTTTTGCTGCTGTAAGGTCCAGTTATCGGTCATAGTTGTTTCCAGCCAAAGATTGCCTGACTTTCTGAAAACCTGAACAGCAAGATTAAACCTGTCCTTGAAAATTTTTTCCAGCTCATTTACTTTCACTTCTTCATCAATTTCTATATCACCTTCGGCACAGGTTAACCTGCTGTTGCCAACAGTGCGGCTGTTCGGAATAAGCTGGTTGGCAGAGAATGCTGAACGGGAACTGGATTTATTATTAAAAAATTCAATTTTTAAAAAAGGAAATTCAGTAGTGAACTCTTTCTGGATATCACTAATACAACGGGCAGGGGTAATATGCAAACGTATTTTCATAAAGTTAGTAAACATAAATAGTGACTTTTGCCTGGTTTTCACTTGTATTGCTTCGGGGAATATGAATAATCAATTCTCCATTTTGATAGGCCGCACTGGCAAATAATGTATCTGCATCTGCTGGTAAAGCAAAAGCTCTTGTCCAATTGGTGAAATCATATTCACAGCGGTCATTTGTACAACTTACAGTATGGGCTTCGCTTTTCGCTGCAATAGTAAGAACAGCGTCGGCTATTGAAATATTAAAATCTTCTCTTTGTAAACCGGGGCTTGCTGATACGATACGGTATTCTTCTTCGGTTTCAGTAATATTAACTGCCGGAATTAGCAGGGCTGTATCAGGTAAGTCATTCTCCTTTTCATGGCTTTTAAATGGAAGAATTGTTGTCATTTTTACAGGGATGTCTTTATAACTTGCAGTTCCTAAATACATAATCATATTTTTATAAAACGAAAGTAGGATTGTGTTTTATCCATAAAAATGACATTGTGCAGCCTTTAGAATGATTTCAGTCAGTTTTTCTCAACTGATAAAAATCAATTTTCCGGATAGCGATAATCATGGCTGGCTATCTTTGTACTTACTACTTTTATAGTATGAATGAAATAAAACCAATAAAAAGAAGTGTTCAGTTACAACCGTTAAGCAGGGAGCATCATGATGGCCTGCTGTTTGTGTGGAAAATCAGGCAGGGAATTAATAATCATACCAGTATCGAAAAACTGAGTGATTATACAGGTTGGTTTTGGAAAAATCATATCCGCCCACACTTTTTCCAGGAAGAGAAAGTGCTTTTGTTGTTTATGGAGGCAGCACATCCAATGGCTGTGCAGTTAAGAAATGAGCATAACTACATCAGGGAATTAATAATAGCAATTGATAAAGATGCAGACAGTCATGATTTTACCAGTCTTGCTAATTTATTGGAAAAACATATCAGGTTTGAAGAAAGGGAGTTGTTTCAATTTTTAGAGGAGCACCTCAGCGAAAAGGAGTTAGCGGAGATTTATGAAAAACTGGAAAAATATGCGGTAGCTTGCGAGGAAGAATGGAAAGATGAATTTTGGTTAAAGAAAGAAATCAAATAATCAGTTGTCTTGAAATTCATCTAAATCTCTTCTTTCTTTTTTAGTTGGCCTTCCGATTTTACTTTGCCGCTTGCCTGTGTGAAAACTTGCCGCCTGGTATTGAAGCCGCTGTATTTCTTCTTCGGGAGTAATGTCAATATAGTTTTTAATAGCTTCTGAAGCCGCCGCTCTTTTTTCCAAAAGCCCGGTTACTTTTATCCGCCATCGTTTCGCTTCTGTTTTTACTTCATATTCATCGCCAATGTTTACATTTTTCGATGCTTTAGCTTGTGAGCCATCATATTTTACTTTACCAGAATCGCAGGCAGCTGCCGCCAGGCTCCTTGTTTTAAACAGGCGGATGGACCAGAGGTATTTATCGAGACGGAGTTTTTCCTGTCCGTCCGGCAGGCGGGCTTTAGCAGGCATGGCTATAAGTTTATAAATGCTCTATAAACTTCTTTTTTTACTTTTTCCCAACCAAGGGTTTCTATTAGAACTTTAGGTTGTTCTGAAATATCTGCCTCCTCAAAATACAGAACACTCTTTCTTAAAAAGATTAGCTTTTCTTGCCCATATTTTTCTTCAAAGAAAGCAGCTAATTGAACAGGGGTAAAATGCTGAACAAGCATCCACAAATCATAAAAGTCTTTTCTTGTACCTCTTTTGCAAATGGCAAAAAGCTTCATTGCGGCAACGTCTTCGATTGAAAACATCCTGATATTATTAATAGTTTCAACGGGAGAAAGGAGTTTAAAAGGATGATAGATTATGTCTGACTTTACTGACCCTATACTGCAAAAAAGCATATAGCGGTTGTTTCCTCTATAAGTGTAATCGGGATAATCAGTTTTTATAAGTTCGTCTAATACAGATGGATCAAATTCTTTAGTGGAAAATAAATCAATGTCAACACTTTTTCTGTGTCCGTAACGGAGACAAAGCGATGTGCCTCCAACTAAAGAGAAGGCTGCAAGGTATTTTTTACCAAGTAATGATAGCAGCACTTTGTGCATTGCTTCATCAATAGTATTCAGTTGCAACATGAATGTTTGCTAAGGGGATATCTAATTTGATACTGAAATAATTAGCTGTTTTCTTGTCTAATGTCTTACTTTTTAATATTGCTTCCCTGATTTGTATGTCAGTATAGACTGAAAAAATAGCCTCAACTTCTTTTGTAAGGCCTCTTTGCAACGTACGTTCTATTATTAGCTGACAATTTTTTTGCCAGTCTAATCTTTCCGGGTTTACGTCCCAAAACAAACTTTTATCTAAGACTTCTGAAACTTTCATTTAATAAAAGTAAAAAATCCCATTGGCATTTGCTAATGGGATTTTTAAGAGATAGTTAGAATTACATTTCCGAAAAGTATTTGTGGAAATAAGGTATCGTCTCAATTCCTTTATAATAATTCTCAATATTGTATTTTTCGTTCGGGCTATGCAGATTGTCATTATCTAAACCAAAGCCCATGAAAATTATTTTAATACCTAATTCTTTTTCCAGAATAGAGCAGATAGGAATACTG
>JAJAZO010000390.1 GCA_026785745.1 Chitinophagaceae bacterium
CCAATATCTAGCCCAAGAATTTTTTTGTTTTTAATTTCCATAAAAGTATCTTGCATTTATAATTTGAAGCAAATCACAATAAGATTTTATCGTTGTGAAAACATTTAAAGCGGCGCAAGTCGCTGTTTTCTTTCCAATTTATCCCATTTCCCTCATAAAAGCATACCCCGAAAGAATAATTTTTTCAGACTCCGCAAATATTTAAAATCTAAAGGCAAAAAGGAGTCTTGGAGAATGCTGCGAAACGAACCTGTATATACGGCAGGCAGGCAGAACCCCGAAAAGCTGCCAGGTCCACCACAGGCGATACGGTGAAACGGCATTGGCAGCTAACAAGATACCTCCTGCGTCGGTATGACAAGGCAGTGTAATGACAAAGCCGCCCATACAGCGAACAGCCGGAACTGCTGCCGGGATATATGCCAAAGCTGACAGCCCTTACCTTTTCTTCGTGGTTAATTCTTTAGATTTGGCAGATATTTATCTGCATGAACAAACTCATCTTCACCGAAGAATTTTGCCAGCCGGAAAACCTGCATCCCTTTACCCTTACCAGGCAGATACAGGACATCCGCATTGGCATACTAACCATCCGGGAAAAATGGGAGATGATGCTTGGCCTTCCTTCCTTCGACAAAAAAGAGGATGACTATAAAGACCTGCAGCGTTCCGTACATATTGATGAGGCAGTGGAGGATGGTGTTTGCTATATGATACATGGCAATGTGCTGCCCACCCCCAAATTGGTAAAAGCGATCCACCGGCTGCAGCATGGAGATTTTATTGCTACCAGCAGCGGAACCGGTATTGCTTATTGTTTTACCAAAAATGAAATAGTGGACCGGCATAAAATAAAAGTGGGGAAAGCTGTAATTATTAAGGAAGAAATAAAAACGATTCAGTATGCCTGGGATATTTTTCAACTGAACGATTGGGCAATACGACAGGATTTTGCATTGCTGACTAAGAAGAGACAGTCGCAACCAATATCAACCACGAATAAGGTTACCAAAGCTTCGCAGGTATTTATAGCGAAAGGAGCAAAGATGGAACATTGCATTGTAAATGCATCTGCCGGGCCGGTGTATATTGGTAAAGATGCCGAAGTAATGGAAGGCTGCATCATCCGTGGGCCTTTTGCTATGGGTGAAGGGGCTTGCCTGAAAATGGGTGCAAAAGTATATGGAGCTACTACACTCGGCCCCCGCTGTGTGGTGGGTGGAGAAATAAAAAATTCAGTACTCTTTGGTTACTCTAATAAAGCACATGATGGCTACCTTGGTGATTCGGTAGTAGGTGAGTGGTGCAACATGGGGGCAGGCACTACCAATTCCAACATAAAGAATAATGCCAGCGATGTAAAAATATGGACACCGAAAGGAGAGATGAATGCTGGTAGTAAATGCGGCGTTATGATGGGGGATTATTCAAGAACTGCTGTGAACACCGCTATCAACACCGGAACGGTGATTGGTGTTAGCTGCAATGTATTGGGGCAGGGGCTTACGCCGAAATACATTCCTGATTTTTCCTGGGGAAGTGAGGGAGTGAAGCGGTATGAGTTTGAAAAGGCATTGCTGGATATTGCCGCATGGAAAAAATTAAAAGGACAAAAATAGCTGATGATGAAAGAAGTATTTTGAAATATATTTTTGATAAATTCTGATAATACTATGTGAAAACCTATTTACCTATCATTCTATGTGGTGAAAAAATGAACCACATAGTGACAATAGAAAACATAAGGAAAGCACATAGAAAATAAAACATGACTAATGAGAAAACAAATTGCAGCAGCTAACTGGAAAATGAATTGTACGTTTCAGCAGGGCGAAAAATTATTAGATGATATTCTTGGTGCAGAAATCGGATTGTCGGCACACCGGTTTGCGGTTTTTGCTGTTCCGTATCCTTATTTACTGATGACGAGGAGTGAACTGGAAGAAGAGCAAAACTATTATGCGGCGGCACAAAACTGTCATCATAAAAAAGCAGGAGCCTTTACCGGCGAAGTATCGGCAGAAATGCTGCATTCAATGAATATTAATTACTGCGTAGTTGGGCACAGCGAAAGAAGGGAATTTAATGCAGAAACAAATGCAATGCTGGCTGATAAGGTGAACCTTTGTTTGGAAAATCATATCACCCCGATTTTTTGCTGTGGTGAACCATTAGCTATCCGGGAAGCCGGTACACAAAACGATTATGTGGCTACACAATTAAAGGAATCTCTTTTTCACTTGCCGGGTGTTACGATAAAAAATATCGTTATCGCTTATGAACCTATCTGGGCAATCGGTACCGGTAAAACAGCCAGTACGGAACAGGCACAAGAAATACACCACTATTTACGTTCTGTAATAGCGGCGCAATACGGCGAAGCAATTGCCAACGAAATCCCCATTCTGTACGGAGGCAGTGTAAAAGCTAATAATGCAAAAGAATTATTCAGTTGCCCGGATGTGGATGGTGGATTAGTAGGAGGTGCATCACTCGTAGCGGCTGATTTTATTGAAATCATTAAAGCATTAAAGTAGTTAGTTGGAAGTCCGGAGTCGTTAGTCAGGGCTGATA
>JAJAZO010000391.1 GCA_026785745.1 Chitinophagaceae bacterium
AATTCCCAGAAATAATGGGTCCATTTTTTACGGGATGTATGAGCATGATGATGTACTTCCATATTAATTTTTTATTCGATATTCTTTACGTAATACTTTCAGTAAAGCTGCATTCACATCTATATATTTCTGAAAATGTATCTGGCGAGTGGAATGCATGGCATTGTTTCTATAAAACCCCAGCATATTAAAAGTGTTTTGCCTGTCAATTTTATCAATCTGAGTCATGTTAAATGGTAAAAAAGCATCACTCATTTCATAATTCTTTGTAGCTATGTCAAATGGTAATTTACTATTCTCAATTATTTTATCCCACCAAACTATATCATTATGCATAATAGTCCAGGGGTCTAAATACTGATTTCTGATTACCGACTCATAGCTTTGCCTATTATTGATATTTTGAATGGCTACTGTTAATTCGCCAATAAGCTTTTGTAATTCAGTGTTTTTGAAATATCGAAGGGATCCGGAATTTTTTAATTGTTCCAATACGACAGTTCTTGGTTCAAATATCGAAGGGGTTCTAAAAGTGATTCCATATAAAAAGTTGAGGGAAAAGGTTTTTGATAATTTATTGAGGCTGCTGTCTTTAATAAAATACATCAAATAACCGAGGGCATTTTCCTGTCTGATACGGTTCTGAGATTTAATAAGCACTGTGGCTGAATCATTTTTTAATTCTTCATAAAAACTTATAGCCAGCTCTTTAGCCCTGTCTCTTTCAATCTTATGCTCCAGTTGATACTCTGCCAAAAACCCGCAGAACACAGCGAGGAACAACATTAAAAACTCCCAGAAATAATGAGTCCATTTTTTTCTTGGTGTATGGGTGTGGGCATGTACTTCCATGTTTTTGAATTATGAGTTATGAATTAAGAATTATGAATTAATGAAAGTGTTATATTTTATTACACCTATTCATAACTCATAATTCTGAATTATAAATTTGTTTTCATTTCAGGCTATTCCTTTTTCCTCACAAACTCCGTCACCGGATCGCCAAAAGGCCTTGCACTGATGCGGTCAATCTCTCCTTTGCTGTTGGTTAAAAAATTCAATGTAAAGTCCGGCGTATCTGTTCCTTTTTCATTGGTCGCAAACTGGTCGTAATGAAAATGTGCCAGCACCGAACGCTGGCTACGGAAAACAAAAACCAGTTTATTTTTTTCCAGTTCAATTTTTATATCACCGTAAGCCGTATGATTGTAAAAGCCTGTATAATCTTTGAGTGCATGAGAAGGCACTGTGTTTTTTACCTGTGTTGCTTTTACGGAATCTTCAGTTTTCTTTGCTTGCAACAATCCGTCTTTATACTCCTTCATATATCTTTCATTCCATGGCGTAGGCGGCAGGTTCATCAGCCGGTCAAAAATAACCAGTGGAATAAAATTGGATAACGGCCGGCTATGGCGGGCATTTACTGCTACAAAAATGCCGATACTGTCTTTGAGAAACAATGTAACAAAAGAATAAAATCCATCAATAGCGCCGCCATGGCTCGTTACTTTATGTCCTTTGTAGGAATAAATATTTCTGCCCATGCAATAGATCGCATTGGAGAGTTCATCATACTTTCCTTCTTTATCAGCAATATTATTTGGAATCATGGTTTCTGCAATGGCTTTTGCCGGAATGGATTGCCGCCCTTTGAATTTTCCCGCATTCAGTTGCGCAATCATCCAGTTGGCCATATCATTGGCGGTGGATTTAATGGTTCCTGCAGGCCCCAATGCTTCGCATTGCCCTTCGTATTTTTTAGGCAAAAGTTTTTTTGTACTATCGGGTAGAAAATAAGCCAGCGAAAAATTTCCGTATTTACTTACTTCGCCATTGGTAAAACAGGTGGCATTCATCTGCAATGGCTGAAATATTTTTTCCCGCAATATTGTTTCCCAACTTTTGCCGGTTATTTCTTCCATGGCTGCACCGGCCGCTACAAACATCATATTATTATATAAGTACCCTTCACGAAAACCCAGTTGCGGCTTCATGTAACTGATCTTTGCCACGAAATCTTTCCGGGTAACTGAACTTGCATTCACCCAAATGCCGTCATACCGTGGCAAACCTGTACGATGACTGAGCATATCACGGATAGTGGTTTTTGCATTCAGTTCATCCGTACTGAAATTAATGGCAGGCAAATAATTTTTTACCGGTTTATCCAAACTCAGTATCCCTTCCTGGTTAAGAATGGAAGCTGCGGTTGCAGTAAACAATTTTGTATTGGATGCAATGGGAAAAACTGTGTTGGTTTCCACCGGCAGTTTTTTCTCCACATCACGAAGGCCGTATCCTTTAGCATAAATTATTTGGTCTTTGTAAACGACACTAAGGGTTAGCCCGGGCACATTCCATTCTTTCAGGGTGCTGTCGATATATTTATCAATGGCCGGAAATTTTTTTGCAAAAGGATTGTTTTGAGAAAAAGCTGTTAATACAAAAAGATGGACAGCTATCAGCAGGAAAACTTTTTTCATGAGCACTTTGTTTTGTTAAGAATTGTTTGAAAAAATTACAGATTATTTATTAAACTGCCGCTGAATAAAATCAAATGTGGCAGAATAAACCTTCAACCAGTTTTTATGTAATAAAAAACTATGTACTTCATCGGGCAGTACCAATTGTTCTACCGTCACACCTTGTTTGCGCAGCAATTCGGCCATATTCACTGATTCGCTGAAAGGCACATTGCGGTCATCATCACCATGAATCATCAGCACAGGATTTTTCCATCCTTTTATAAAATGAACAGGGGAAGACTCCATGGCTTTTTTTGCAATGGCAGGAAATTTTGCATAATCATACCAGGCTGCAAAAGTGGGTATCTCCGTATTCCAGTTATGAACTCCATGTATATCCACCCCGCAGGCAAACAGATCAGGTGCCTGCGACAATCCATGTGCTGTAAGATAACCGCCGTAGCTTCCTCCCCACAGCGCAATTTTCTTTGCATCCACATCTATTCTGTTTTTCAGAAATTGTCCCGCTGCAATAAGGTCTTTCACTTCGCTGGCGCCGGCAGCGCCGTAGTTCATTGCTTCACGGAATTCAAATCCATAACCAATGCCGCTGCGATAGTTTAATGACAATACAATGTAACCCTGCGAAGCAAAATACTGATTGAGTGCATAGGCGTGTGAATAGTATTGGCTGTAATGAAAACCCAGCAGCATTTGTCTTCTTGATCCTCCGTGCAGGTAAACCAACGCCGGATATTTTTTCCCCGGCTGATAATTGGCCGGTAAAAATAATTGCCCGAATGATTGAATGCCATCCGCTGCTTTTAAAATAATAGCCTGTGGCGGCACCAAAGAGGCAGGAAAGTTTTTTGAAAACAAATCAGCTGTAATATTTTTTATTTCACCATTCATCAGCACCGCAGGCCATGCAGGCGCTGTGGCAGAAGAACGAAACATAGCAAGGCCATTATTAATTATTACAGGTGACCATTCAATATAATTACTCTTTGTCAGCAATTCAGGTTGCCCAGTTGTGATATTTATTTTCCAGATATGCCTTCTGTCGATATCAGAAATATTGCTGGTATAAAATATAGTTTGCCTGTCGGCAGCCATTGTTACGTTTTCCACTTCGCCTTTGCCGGGTGTGAGCAACCGCAGCGTTTTATTATTTATATTCAGCGCATATAAATGCTGCCATCCATCTTTTTCCCAAGGAAAAACAAGTTGATCAGCCGCAGCCCACCACAATAAGTTTTCTTCGGTAGGTATTCCATCAAATAACACACTGCCTCTGCCTTTATCTGCTTTCCATATCTCTTTCGTTTTACCTGATGTAATGTCCAGTATCCTTATACTCCATGGATTATTTTCTCTTACCGGCACAAACGGAATTACATTATTCATATTGGGGATGCGGATATATGCTAACTGTTTACTATCCGGCGACCATACCGGAAAAACATCTCTGTCAATACTAGTTTCAACAAAAGAAACAGCCTTGCTGGCAAAATGATAAATGCCGATAAAAGAGTGGTCGCCACGATTACTTACAAATGCAAGCTTGTTGCCATCAGGTGACCAGCGAAACTGCGATTGCCCGCCTCTTGATTGAAAAAGTTTTTCCGGTTTGATAGTTGTATCGGTAATTGATGTTGTCCATATCTGCCCGGCGGAAGAATAAGCCATTGTTTTTCCATCCGGTGAAATTTTATAATAAGTTCCA
>JAJAZO010000392.1 GCA_026785745.1 Chitinophagaceae bacterium
AAAGTTTTTATTTTTAAAAAAATATCTCATAATTTTTATATTATCAACTATTTTTATTATTCAAACATTATTTTAACCGAAAATAAAAACGACCTGGAAACAAAAGAAGGCGATAAACCTTCCCGAAAAAAACCGATGTACCCGGTAAACGATGCGCTTCGGCATTACCTGAAACTGCATGGCCGTGAAGTGAAATTGCCCGTTACTTATACAAACCTCTTGAATTATACCTGGTCAACCCCAATAAAAGATAAGAACGGTAAGGACACCCTTTGGGAAAAGCTTTCGTATGATAGCCGTGAGTGGGATTATATCCGGGAAGGTTTGGTAAAGATTTATGCTGTGCTGAAAACAGAAGGTGATTTTAGTTTCATCAGTCACCTTGATGTGGCAAGGGTTGACTATTGCACTTTTGGCAACTCCCACCCTTTTCGCATACGCATCGTCAATAAGTTCAACGACAACTACGACCATTATTATATTAAAGTGGCAGATGCGTCCCGTATATATGGACTGGAACTGGAGCATATACTTTCTCCCAACCGCATTACTTTTTTTACCTGCGATAATACGTTGGTGGAAGAACATATTCCCGGCATACCCGGCGATGCTTTCATTCAACAAATGATGAATGCACCGGAGACCAATAAAATAAGACTTGCCAAAGAGTTTGTCAAATTCAATGAACGTTGTTTTGTTCGCCTGCTGGGTGATATGCGCAGCTATAATTTTGTAGTGGACATTACACCAGACATTGAAGATTATCAATATCGTATCCGCTGTATTGACTTTGATCAGCAATCGTATGAAGGAAGAAGAAATTTATACCTGCCACAGTTCTTTAAAGAGAACTATGCCTTTGTAGAACTATCCCTCTCCCACCTCAACAAAGAATCTGTCGAACAATACCAGTTTGAAGAACGAACCATGATTACGTTCCGGCTTGTTTCGTCACGGTATCGCATCAAACAGTTATTGGACATCATGACAAAAGATCAAATCTCCACCCCGGATAAAGTAGTTCAGCTAAAAAATGAACTAAACAGCTATTTCCGAACCACTATTTTTAAAAAATGTAAATCAATGGGTGATGTGGTAAAAACGCAACTGAAGCAAACCATGAGAAAAAATCTGTTGCTGGTTCAAAAAAATACGGGCAAAAACAATGACTAAATACCCGAACACCTGTTTGCAATTCTAATTAAATAAATCAGCTAATTTAGCAGCATTGTAACAATATACTGCATTATTCTATTTATTAAATCAACTAAAACCAGAAATGAAAAAGTACAGAGCCGGTGTGCTGTTCGGTGACGAACTGGAAGCACTTTACAAAGATGCTAAAGACAATCAGTTTGCCTTGCCCGCAGTAAATACGATTGGCACCAACACCATCAATGCAACGCTGGAGACTGCTGCCAAAGTAAATTCACCAGTCATTATTCAATTTTCAAATGGTGGTGCACAGTTCATTGCCGGCAAAGGAATGCCAAACGATAAATTACAGGGAAATATATCGGGGGGCATCTCTGGTGCATTGCATATTCATAATGTAGCAAAACATTATGGTGTACCTGTTGTGTTGCATACAGACCATGCCGCAAAAAAATGGTTGCCGTGGATAAGTGGTTTGATTGATGCAGGTGTACAATATTTTAAAGAAAAAGGTAAGCCCCTTTTCAGTTCTCACATGCTTGACCTGAGTGAAGAACCGATTGAAGAAAATATTCATACCTCTGTTGAATTTTTCAAAAGAATGCAGCCACTTGGTATGGCGATTGAAATTGAATTGGGTGTTACCGGTGGCGAAGAAGATGGTGTTGACAATAGTGATATAGAAAATTCAAAACTATATACACAACCGGAAGATGTTGCCTATGCATATAAAGAATTGAGTAAAGTCGGAAACTTATTTACTGTTGCTGCTGCCTTTGGTAATGTACATGGTGTATATAAACCGGGCAATGTTGAATTACGTCCTGTTATTTTAAACAATAGCCAGGTACATATTGAAAAGGAATTAAAGACAGGGCCTAAACCTGTGTATTTTGTTTTTCATGGTGGCAGTGGCTCACCGCAACACCAGATAAGAGAAGCCATTGGCTATGGTGCCATTAAAATGAATATTGATACTGACCTGCAATGGGCTTTCTGGGAAGGTATTCTTGAAAATTATAAAAAGAACGAAGCCTATCTGCAATGTCAGCTTGGCAACCCTGATGGAGATGACAAACCGAATAAGAAACATTACGATCCGAGGGTGTGGCTTCGCAAAGGCGAAGAAACATTTATCAAACGCCTTGAAGTAGCTTTTGATGATTTGAATTGTATTAACCGAAACGCCTGATAGCAATTCGTATTTAAAAGCCTTCCTGCCGTTGGTGGGAAGGTTTTTTTTTCCGCAATAAGGAAATCATGGATTAATCACCTGTTCAATTAATTGGTAATTTCATACACCAATTAGTTGATTTTTTATGAACGACAATTTTTATAATCATATTTACCAGCGGCAACAGGAAATAGAACCTGTTCCACCAAATGAAGTAATTGCCGCATGGATAACAGATTTTTTTTCCATTATTTTTCCTGAAAGGGCTGAAACGATGAGTAGCTCACCAAAAGAAGTGGAAGCCATATTCAACCGATTGGAACGCCAACTTGTTACCATTATGAATGCAACAAGAGCCTGTGGCAATTGTGACAGCACAGAAAAAGCAAAACAATTTTTTGCCAATATACCAGAACTCTACCGGGTGTTGAATACGGATATAGAAGCTTTGCTGGCCGGTGACCCGGCGGCAAGATCAAGGTTTGAAATCATCAGGGCCTATCCCGGTTTTTTTGCCATATTTTTTTACCGGGTGGCACACCAGTTGTTTTTAGCAGATATTCCTTTGCTGCCCCGCATCATTACAGAACATGCACATACAAAAACAGGAATTGATATACATCCGGCAGCTTCTATTGGCGAATATTTTTTTATTGACCATGGCACTGGCATTGTAATTGGTGAAACCTGCCAGATTGGTAATCATGTAAAGTTGTACCAGGGTGTAACGTTAGGTGCATTAAGCATCAGTAAGAAACTGGCTCATACCAAACGACACCCTACGGTAGAAGATCATGTGATTATTTATTCAGGTGCCACTATTCTTGGTGGCGATACCGTTATTGGCCATCACAGCATTATTGGCGGAAATGTATGGCTTACAAAAAGTATTTCTCCCAACTCTACTGTTTATCACCGTCCCGATATTGAAGTTGTTGAACAAATCAAATCATAATTATGCCAGGCATTGCAGACCTTGTTGGTAACACCCCATTAGTAGAATTAAAAAAACTAAATCCTAATCCCAATGTAACCATCTATGCAAAACTGGAAGGTAATAACCCGGGAGGCAGTGTAAAAGACCGTCCGGCATTGAACATGATCCGTGCTGCATTGGAAAGAGGCGACATTAAACCAGGTTCCAAACTCATAGAAGCTACCAGTGGTAATACCGGTATTGCATTAGCGATGATAGCCCGGCTATACGATCTCGATATTGAATTAGTAATGCCCTCTACTTCTACAAAGGAAAGAACTTTAACGATGGAAGCCTTTGGTGCCAAGGTGACACTGTTGGAAAACATAGAAGTGTGTCGTGACTATGCCGATGAAAAAGCGGCCCGTGGTGAAGCGTTTATACTGAACCAGTTTGCTAACCCGGATAACTATGCGGCCCATTATAAAACTACCGGGCCCGAGATATGGAGAGACACCAATCAATCCATTACTCATTTTGTAAGTTCGATGGGAACTACCGGCACCATCATGGGTTGTTCAAGATATTTCAAAGAGAAGAACCCTGATATACAAATTGTCGGTTGCCAGCCCACGGAAGAATCATCTATTCCCGGTATTCGCAGATGGCCGGTAGCTTATTTACCTAAAATATTTGAACCGGAAAGAGTGGACCGGGTAATGGATGTATCACAAGAGGAAGCTACGCAGATGGCACGGCAGTTGGCCAAAGTAGAAGCCATCTTTGCCGGCATGAGTAGTGGTGGTGCTGCTTCGGCTGCTATTCGGTTAGCAAAAGAAATTGATAAAGGCGTTATTGTTTTTATTGCCTGCGACCGTGGTGACAGGTATTTAAGCAGTGATTTATTTGGGTGATACATTTACATAGGTTTGCCTTCTTTTTAAAAATTTTTGAAGAACAATGAGATTGTTTGGTAAACCCGATAGCTATCGGGTGGATTGTCCTAACAACAACCTGTCTGCCGGATGGCAGATACAAAATGTGTAATACCAATCTGTTGATTTTTAATGGCGAAATAATTTCATACCCTGCGCCTTATATTATAAATTTGAAGTGTTACAGGCCATTTTAATGAGACACAAACTTTCCAAATTATTTGAAGGACTTGGCATCGTTTTTTTAGTTGCTGGAATTTTTCTGTATTGGACATTTTGGTATTTCATTTTTGGTTTTGCTTGTTTGTTCATTGGGACAGTTTTAATTTTATTGACGACAAAAAATTGGAAGTTCAAGCTTTTGACAATTGGCATTCCATTGACAATTGTTGGTTATTCATTTTACAGTTCATTTACGACACCTGAGATGTATCTTATTCCAAATAATTACAAAGGACCTGTGGTAGTAATATTTAATCAGAAAGACGGACAGAAAAAAGAATATGAGGGACGTAGACGATTATACAGAATTCCTTTGACTAGTTTTTTGTTTACACAATTCAAAGACGAACAAGGTTGGATAGACCAAGATTATTATTATGTTTCACCAAATGGGCAAAGAAAAATGTTGGGCGTACTTAACACAAGAGATTTTAATGAAGAGTGGACGTTGGTAAAAAATGCCAAAGAACCGCCAAGAGATAGTTTAGCTGTATTCAATCCTGGTACAATGGGGACTATGGGTAATTCTGGTGACACTAACAGTAAAGTATTCTTACAATTATGGGTTGGGTCTTACAATGACACACTAAAGAAACGATATTTTTCACCAGAGTATATTGACAGTTTAAAATTGGCGACAAAGAAAAACGGCCTACAGTCGATTAAGCAAGGGGATTTTCGCCCCCTACGTCCTCACAGAACCGTACTTGACAATCTCCCGTCATAAGGCTCTTCAGTTTTGTGTTTTACCTATTAAATAGGTGATTGAATGCAGCGGCATCTTCCCCAAAGGTTGTGCCTGTTGCTTTTCAATGCTTCATAACTGTCAGTCCCTTCTTCGCTCCGTTGTACTTTCATACAATATCATCACTACTATGAACTGGTCTGACTGCCAACAATTACATCGATAATCGTCTTGATGGTAATTCCACTTTGATGTTTCTCTTTCGTAATCATTGGCTCTCCCCTGTTGCACTGTAACGCCTGTGTACAAATCATGCCGCCTTTATCCCGGGTATCAT
>JAJAZO010000393.1 GCA_026785745.1 Chitinophagaceae bacterium
ACGAAGGGCTGATAAAAATTCAGCAAAAGAGAATTTCGTCTTACACAGACAACGCAGAGATGGTAAAGAACTTTAATGCAGTCTTGAAAACAGACAAGATAGTGGCCGGCAATAATAAAGGAGAGTTATTTATCTACGATGGCTTGTACAGTACGAAAAAAATAATATTGAATACAAATGAAAACAAATCAGACACCTGGGTAAGAAATATACTGGAGCTACAAAAGGATATTTATGTGGCCACACAAACAGGCTCTTTTTTGATTGATAAAAAATCATTTGTTATCAAAAAATCATTTCTAGAGGAAGCCAACAAATCCACTAAGGCAGCATACAGGCTGAATGACTCCATCATGTTACTGGGCGGCCATGCACAATTGTTTGCTTATAATTTCATGGCGGAAAAGTTTACAGATAGTGTTATAAAAAGAATTACGGCAATCGGTGCAGACGATAATCAACATATTTATATCGGTTCTATTGATGGCCTGTACCGCCAGGATAAAGATTCTCTCATTTATTTCGGAAATATTTACAAAGCACTTACATATAGGATCGTTTCTATTGTAAATACAAGAGACGGCTTAATGTGGATTGGACGAAGCTCTGATTCATTGCTGGTGTTGAAAAAAGATAAACCAGTTGCGGGCATACCACTGGGAACCATCATACCGGGTACCGTTTGCAAAACAATGTATAGCAACAAACCGGGAGAAATATGGATTGGCACCGATAAAGGATTGAACAGGTTAAACTACCGGGTTGTTAATGAAAAATTAGTGTATAATAATATGTACTTCAGCACTGCGGATGGGCTGATGGGAGAACAGGTAAATGATATTATGATTAAAAATGACACGGTATATGTGGCCACCACCGGCGGCATCAGTTATTTGCCGGCGAACCTGCAATTGCCACTGGCAGATATTGCTACTTTCATCACAAGAGTGTCGGTTAATAATGTTGACACGGCCATTTTATCTTCTTACACATTGCCGTATTCAAAAAATAATATCCGGATAGAATTTTCGGCGGTTGACCTTACCGGCTTCAACCCCTTTTTTGAATACAGTATTAATAACAGCGACTGGATAAGGGCCGATAACAATGTGCTATCATTGCAAAACCAACCACCGGATAATTATACTATCCGCATACGCAGTTTAAAAAGAGATGGAACAGCCTCCTTACAAATTGCAACCATTAACTTTCGGATTAAGACACCTTTCTGGAAAAGCGGTTGGTTTTGGGGCATACTTGCTCTGACTGGCTTTGCTGCTATTTTATTTTTTAACCAGCGGAGAAACAAACTACGGCAACAAAAAGCAATCGAAAAAATTTCGACAGAAAAAAAACTCGCCGAACTGGAAATGCAGGCATTAAAGGCACAAATCAATCCGCATTTTGTTTTTAATTGTTTGAATTCCATCAAAGGGTTTATTTATGATAAAAATTATGCACAGGCTGATACATACTTAGACCGGTTTGCCGACCTGATGCGCAGCACCATTAATAATTCAGATGCTGCCGTTATCTCACTGACCGAAGAAATAAAATACCTGGATAATTATCTTCAACTGGAAAAGCTTCGCTTCAGCGAAAAATTTGATTATACAATAATAGCCGATGCCGTTGCGGAGAAAGACAATGTTTATGTTCCGGCAATGCTGCTACAGCCGTATGTAGAAAATGCCATTCGCCACGGAATCCGGTTCCTGGAAGACAAAAAAGGACAAATAACTATTTCAGCCATCATCGAAAAAGAATACCTTGTTTGTACGATAGAGGATAATGGCATTGGCCGGCAGAAAGCGGCGCAGCTGAAAAGCAGTATGCATATTGAATACCAGGGCCGGGGGATGACTATTTCCAAACGAAGAGCCGAGCTTTACAATATTCAGCAGGAAGTCATAGATAAAAGGAATGAGAAAGGGGACGCCACCGGCACTACCATTATCATTAAAATACCAACCGACCTGAAACCATGATTAGCTGTATAATTATTGATGATGAGCCGCAAAATATCAGGCTGCTGCAAAATATGCTGGAGATGCATTGCCCGTCAGTAAAAATAATGGCCACAGAAACCGGGGTCAAAAGGGGATTGCAAATAATAAAGGAACTACATCCACAGCTTGTTTTCCTCGATGTGGAAATGCCGCACTTCAATGGGTTTGACCTGTTAAAAAAACTGGAACCGGTTTCTTTTGAAGTGATATTTGTTACAGCCTACAGCCATTATGCCGTGGAAGCATTTGAACACCATGCCAACGGCTATATTACCAAACCGGTGAAGGCGGAAAAACTGATGGCCGCCGTTGATACCGCCACCAAAAGAATTGAAGAAAAAAGTATCAATAAAAACCTGTTCTCCCTGCTGGAGCAGAATAGCAAGCAGGCAGCACCTGATAAAATTCCGCTGTCCACCACTAATGGATTGGTGTTTGTAAAAGTGGCCGACATCATGTATTGTGAAAGCAGCGGCAACTACACTCATTTCTTTTTGTGTGATGATAAAAAGATTGTGGTATCAAGACAGTTGGGAGAGTATGAAAAATTATTGCCGGAAAATAACTTTACCCGGATACATGATAAATACATCATTAACCTCCACTACATAAAAGAATATATAAAAGGCAGCGGCGGCGAAGTGGTACTGGAAAATGGAAAAGAAATTCCGTTGGCTACCAGGAGAAAAGAAGATTTTTTGGCGAGGTTTGAAAAGTGGATAAAGAGGAAGGGGTAATGGGTTGTGAATAGGCACACCTCAAAAATATATGAAAGTTCTTATCGCTATCTACAAACAATTTTGAAAAGAGTTATGTTACCCCGTTTTATCAGGCAGCATTTTGTTTTATGGTCTTTATAGAATTTAAAATTGAGCCCTTGGCATTCCTTTCTTCTTCAATATCAAAATCATCTTGCAGCCCCAGCCAGAATTTTGCAGAGTTGCCGAAGTATTTGCTAAGCCTTAATGCGGTGTCGGCTGTAATTCTCCGGTTGCCTTTTACAATTTCCGAAATGCGGGTCTGCGGAATATCAATATCTTTTGACAACCGGTAGGCAGAAATATGTAAAGGGATCAAAAACTCTTTCTGAAGCACTTCACCCGGATGGATATTTTTAAGTTTTGCCATTTTATTTTGTTTATTGATAATCAATTATTTCTACGTTAGAGGCATTGCCGGCATTCCATTTAAACACAATTCGCCACTGGTTGTTAATTCGTATGCTATAAAACTCTTTTAGTTTTCCTGATAGCTTTTCCAACCTGTTGGAAGGAGGAATCTTTAAATCAGCTAAATCAACCGAGTTATTAAGCATTCTTAGTTTTCGCCGTCCGATTTCCTGAATTTCTTTTGAAAGTCCTTTTACCCGTTCTCCGCCCCAGACTTTTTCGGTCTCCGAATTGCCAAAAGAAATAATCATACCCGTTCGTTAAAATACTAACGCCAAAAGTAAGTATTATAACGAAACTTGTAAAATTCCATTACTACCACCGCCCCCACCCATATACAACCACCCCCGACGCTTATACAAACAGAAAAAAAAGAAAGATACTAGATAACATTTATAAATAGTCAAATTTTATTTATTTTTTCTACTAATCAAAAAAAATTAAAAAAGAGGAA
>JAJAZO010000394.1 GCA_026785745.1 Chitinophagaceae bacterium
AACCTGATCAAAAGCTTCTTTCAGGTCTGATTTTATTTTTAATGTTTGTTCGTATTTATTAAGCTTAGCCAACAGTTTTTCCCAATCTGTCAATCGTAACTGAACGGATTGGGGTTTCCCATCGCTGTTGCTTACATACTGAAGTGCAATTTTCATAAATCAAATTTAAGAATTTTCTAATTATAAATTAAAGCCGCTTAACTACCCCAACTTCCCCAATCCACTTTCACTTCAATCTCCGGGTGAATACTAAACTGAACCGGGCAAGTGTTAGCTGTATTCCTCAATATCGTTTTTGTCTTCTCATCAATATCTTTCAATGCATCAGGAATATGAAAAGTTAGTTCAATACCGCCAACCCGGCGGGGATCAGCTTTCATAATTTTTAATACATCAATCTTTACATCGTTCAGGTCAAAGCCCATTGTCCGGGCTTTAATGCCCATTACCGTTATCATACAGGTGGCCATGCTGGTAGCCAGCAGGTCAGTGGGGGAGAACCGTTCGCCTTTTCCGTTGTTATCAACCGGGGCATCTGTTTCAAAAGATTTGCCGCTTTTCAGGTGGGTACATGTGGTTCTTAAATCTCCGTTATAAACTACTGTAGAAGTCATTATCAATATTTTGCCCTAAATTTACGTTATTAAACTAAGAGGAGAAAAGAGAGTAATGAGAAAAGGAGGGTAACCAATATTTCTTCTGGCTTTTAAATTTCTTCTTGTTTAAAATAAAATGAAATAAGAATCAGGCAGTCATCAGAATCATAAAATGTACTCTTTGTCTCCTTTTTCTTTCAAACTCTTAGCCTAAATATGTATTCCGTGACGAAACTACCCCTCACTGTATTGCTTGCAACAATTGTAATGACTTCATCCGCACAAAAGGATACGTCTGGCCGCAAGCTATCTAAAGATGATAAGAAAGAAGTCCGTCGTCAAAAAATAAATACACTAATCAAACAGTCGGAAGAAGGTGTGCTGGTGTACCGGAAGCAAACCATTTTTGGCATCCAGGGCCGTACTAATGGATTCGGGGCCTTTTACGAATTGGGGCAAATGAAGACCAATCGCAAAACAAACATTTACCGCATTGATATTACGGAGATAAAAAACCAGAAAGAAGAAAAATTATCTGGTGGCGGTGGCTTTGTATTTAGCGACCCATTTATCTATGGCAAAATCAACAGTTTTTACCAGGCCACATTGGGTTTTGGCCAGCAATACATGCTTGGTCAAAAAGGAAATAAAAACGGTGTAGCTGTTTCTGCGGTTTTTAATGGTGGATTGGCATTGGGTTTATTAAGGCCTTATTACTTAGAAGCACAGGATCCGGCCACCGGCGAAAATAAAACCATCAAATACTCAAAAGCTGACAGTTCCTTATTTCTTGGTCCCACTATTATTGGTGGCGGTGGAATAGGAAAGGGCTGGAGCGAAATAAAAATAAAACCGGGGGCTTTTGTAAAGTCGGCCCTTCGGTTTGATTATGGCCGTTTCAATGAAGTGGTTTCCGGTATTGAAGCAGGCTTAAGTATCGAATTATACGGCTCCAAAATTCCCATGATGATTGGCCAGAAAGAAAAGCAAATGTTTTTTCAGGGCTACATTTCCATACTCTTTGGGCGAAGAAAGTAATAGCTTATTTAATAATCCCTCCATGAGTTGTGCAATAGCACTTTTTCTAAATAAGGAAAAACTCATGGACGGTTCTTTTTAGCCTTTATCTGCTGTATTTTTGCACCATGATTGAGTTACCGGTAACTTCTGCGGCGGTTGATAACACAAGAGTAAAAAAGCCAGACTGGCTAAGGGTAAAACTTCCTATTGGCGAAGAATACAAGCATGTAAGAAGCCTTGTTGACAGCCATAAGCTCCACACTATTTGCGAAAGCGGTAACTGTCCCAATATGGGAGAATGCTGGGGAGCCGGTACAGCCACATTTATGATTTTGGGGAATGTTTGTACAAGAAGTTGTGGGTTTTGTTCCGTTGCTACCGGCAGACCAGAAGCAGTAGATTGGGATGAACCACAAAGAGTAGCAGAAGCCATACACCTGATGAAAGTGAAACATGCCGTTATCACTTCAGTGGACAGGGATGAATTAAAAGATGGCGGATCTGGTATCTGGAACAATACCATTAAAGCTGTTAAAGCATTAAACCCTGATACAACATTGGAAACACTCATTCCCGATTTTAAAGGAGTGAAAGAAGATATACAAAGGGTAATTGATGCTGCACCGGAAGTAGTGAGTCATAATATTGAAACCGTAGAGAGATTGACGAGACAAGTCCGCATACAAGCCAAGTACTGGCGGAGTATGGAAGTGATAAGGATATTGAAAGAAGGCGGCATGAGAACAAAAAGCGGCATCATGCTCGGCCTGGGTGAAGAAAAAGAAGAAGTGATACAAACACTGAAAGATTTGCAGGCCAATGGTTGTGATGTAGTAACAATTGGTCAATATTTACAACCAACAAAAAAACATTTAACTGTTCATCGCTTTGTGCATCCGGATGAATTTGCAGAATACAGAGAGATAGGTTACAATCTCGGCTTGGATTATGTAGAAAGCGGCCCGTTGGTTCGTTCTTCTTATCACAGTGAAAGGCATGTGATAGCCGGATTGGGAAGGAAGGAATGGCTACGGAGCCGGGAGTCAGGAGTAGGGAGTAATTAGTCAGGAGTACTTTTATGCAAAAGTCTATCTCGATATCAGCATTGTTTCTTATAGCTGGTATTTTATTTGCAAACATTTCTGTGGGTCAGTTAAAATGGCAAAATGTTGATTCTTTGTATCAACCATTACCTTCTTCCGTTCATGTTTACAAAACAACTGACCTGCTGGATGGCAAACCAAATATTGCTTACTATGTGGAAGCAGATTTGAAGGATAAGAAATTAGACTTTACAGTTGACACTACTTACCAGCGCCGCTTAACCCCTTCAAAGTTTTATGAAAAGAATGATAAGCCACTGTTGGTAGTAAATACAACTTTCTTTTCATTTGCCACTAATCAAAATTTGAATGTGGTGATAAAGAATAAGAAGCTGGTTGGTTATAATATTCATACTATAAACGGAAGAGGTAAAGATACTTTTACTTATCGGCATCCTTTTGGGAGTGCAATAGGCATTTCTAAGAAAAGAGAGGCAGATATTGCATGGTTGTATACTGATTCGTCATTGCAAACTCCTCAGGCAAGCCAGTTTATTCTCCCGGCTATTAAAGATTCTATTCAATATCCACAACAACAATATCTTTTTGAAAAAACTTCAGTTCCGCAACACATGGGGTTTGAAAAATGGAAAATGCAAACAGCCGTAGGAGGCGGCCCCGTTCTTTTACAAAATGGAGAAATTAAAATTACCAACAACGAAGAATTAAAATTTACTGGCAAAGCCATTGACGACAAACATCCCCGCACTGCAATGGGCTATACAAGAGATAACAAACTCATCTTATTAGTAATTGAAGGCCGCAACCCAGGCAAAGCTGAAGGGGCCACACTTACACAGGAAGCAAAAATCTTTAAAGACCTTGGCTGTTGGGAAGCACTCAACCTTGATGGCGGCGGCAGCAGTTGTATGCTGGTAAATGGAAAAGAAACAATTAAGGTTTCAGATGCTGCAGGGCAAAGGCCTGTGCCTGCGGTTTTTATCATCAAGTGGAAATAAGAAAATTAGGTTCGGTTGGAAAAAATGATTCTTTACTACGCGGAACATTACTGTTTGGCATGGTTTTCTCAAGATGAGACAAAAAGAATATTATGAAAAAAATCGTATCCTCTTTATTGTTGTGTGCAGCACTTTTAGCTACTGTTTTTTTTGCCTGCTCAAAAGATAATTCACAAAAAAGGACAACTGTTAAAGTTCGCCTGACTGACAATCCCATAAATGCAGAGGAAGTAAATGTGGACATTCAACAGGTGAGGGTTAAATTCAGCGAAGATTCCATTAATGGATGGACAGATATTACTACTTATGCCGGAGTCTATAATCTTCTGGGCTTGCAAAATGGTGTAGATACATTGCTGGCAGTTGGTACTATTCCGACAAATTTTGTAAAAGAAATTCGTTTTGTACTGGGAAGCAATAATTCTATTAAAGTAGCCGGTATTACTTATCCTCTTACAATCCCGAGTGGTTCGGAGTCTGGTTTGAAATTAAAAGTTAATAAGAAATTAAACGGCACCCTTGATTCTTTACTGATTGATTTTGATGCCGCCTTATCCATACACCAGACAGGTAACGGCAGTTACCAGCTAAAACCTGTTTTGAAAATAAAATAATTTATTCGATTTCTTAATTTACAAAGACCCGGTTATGCCGGGTTTTTTATGCGTTTGTCTATCCTTTTTAAAAACATTGCCCTTTTTTTCCGGCTCACAGTTATCTTTTAAATGTCTGTTATTGGTAAATATCATTGAATCACTCCCACACCAAAGCACTTGCTCCCAGTATCGCCGCATCTGCTTCTTTTAAATCACTGAAGAGTAGTTTCACTTTATTCTTAAACGTCTGCACAAGATTTGCTTCCATTGCCTTCCTTGTAGGGTTGATGATTAAATCACCGGCTTTGGTTAATCCACCAAATAGTACAATAGCTTCCGGCGAAGAGAACATAACAAAGTTGGCTAATGCTTCGCCAAGTATTTGCCCGGTGTATTCAAAAATATCATTGGCAATTTTATCGCCTTTAATTGCACATTCATATACAGATTGGCTTGTTAGATCATTAATTGAGTAATCCCTGAGTAAGCTTTCTACATCAGGGTTTTCTGCAAGTAATTCCAGTGCAGTTTCTCTTACACCTGTAGCTGATGCATAAGATTCAAGAACACCTCTTATCCCCGTTCCTTTATGCATTCTTCCCCCGGGGCGGATAATGGTGTGACCCAGTTCTCCTGCAAATCCATCATGTCCAAGGACTATTTTCCCATCAATCACAATTCCGCTGCCAACACCGGTTCCCAATGTAATAGTAATAAAATGTTTCATGCCTTTAGCGCAGCCATACATCATTTCGCCCATAGCAGCAGCATTGGCATCGTTTGTTAGTTTGGTTTTCAAACCAAATTTCTCAGATACCATTTTAGCAAATGGAATTATACCCTTCCATTTCAAGTTGGCTGCATATTCTATATTACCGGTATAATAATTACCATTGGGAGCACCAATACCAACACCAGCAAAGTTTTTTATATCACCGGCATCCTTTATCAATGGCAACAGTTTGGTATGCAATTCATCAATAAAATCCTGCACACCTTCGGGTTCATTGGTAAGCAGCCTGTCTTGCTTTAGTATGTGGCCGTCTTTATCTACAATACCAAATTTGGTATTAGTACCGCCAATGTCAATACCGATTGCATATTTTGCCATGATTCTTAGTTTAAAAAAGCCCTGTAAAAACACAGGGCTTATATATTCAGGTAAAATTATTTAATGCCCGCCGCCGCTTACTTCAGCATCGTAATCAATTCCCTGTTTTCTCAGGATGCCCTTTACAGCGAATGCAAAGAATGCCAGGTAAGCAAAGCAAACCGCTGCGATGAAATACGATTGGTGAATACCGATAAGATCGGCAATCTTTCCCTGTATAGGAGGGATAATACCACCGCCCAATATCATCATTATTAAAAATGCAGAACCCTGGGATGTGTATTTTCCAAGGCCTGCAACTGATAAGCTGAAAATACATGGCCACATAATAGAACACACAAGGCCACCGCTAAGAAAGGCATAGATAGAGATATTGCCTTTAGTAAGTAAGCCTACTATCATCGCCAGTACACCCATTAAGCTATAGACGAATAATGTACGGGCCGGTTTGTTTTTACTTAGAAAGAACGCACCAATCTGGATTACAACACAAACAATATAATAGTATAAAGCCTCTACTTTATAGCCGGAGAAATAAATTATTGCAATCAGCAGCCCGAATGCAATAAGGGGAATAATAATCTGTAATATGACTTTAGTTTTTTCAGGCAATTTAAAAACACTTATAGCACCAGTCCATCTCCCAATCATAAGGCTGCCCCAATACATCATAATAAAAGGGGTGGCTTCCGATGCTGAATAAGAACCAAATTCTTTCTGACGTAATAATTCTCCAAGGTTACTGCCAATAGCTACTTCCACACCTACATATACAAATATCCCAATCATGCCCAGCACCAACTGTGGATATTGCATGGCTCCCCATCCGTCTGCTTTTTTCTTTGCACTGATATTAGCCACTAATAATCCGATAACCACAACTGCAAGAGCCCCGATAAGCCATTTTAGCCGGTAAGCCTCCATAGCATGTCTTTCACTGTCACTTGCATTGGTAAGGTCGGTTTTGTAACTATTAAAGACAGGAATAAACATTATTATCAGCAAACCTGTCATTATTAATAATGTATAAAGAGACTTATTTGCTTTTTCAGTTTTTTCCATTAAAATACCAGCCGGCACCTTTTTAGAAAAATGAAATAAAGCAGCAGCGCCGATAAATAATGCCCCTACAAAAATGTACAGCGTAATGACTTTTGATAAACTTAAGGCAGCAATTTTTTCATCGGTGATGGCAGCAGTAGTGCCGAATAATGCAAGTGCTACTACCAATGGCCCGATAGAAGTGCCAAATGAATTTACGGCTCCGCCTAAGGTTACCCTTCCTGTACCTGTGGCCGGGTCGCCAAGAGAAATAGCAAAAGGCTGTGCAGCTGTTTGTTGTAATGAAAAACCTAGTGCCACAATAAAAAGACCAATCAGCATACCGGCAAAACTGTTTCCATTAACGGCAAATATCATAGCTGCTGCGCCAAAGGCGGAGAAGAGCAGTCCATAGACTATACTTTTTTTGAAACCCCATTTGCCTACCAGGTCTTTTCCGCCAAAAGCACCATAAGCAAACAATACTAATGCACCAACATAATAGGCTGTATAAAAAGCAAAGTCAATCAGCTGGCTTTGAAACTGGTCGAGGTGAAAATAATTTTTACAAAAAGGAATGAACACACTATTGCCTGCAGCAATAAATCCCCAAAAGAAAAAAACTGTAACAAGGGTACCTAAAGCTCCGTAATTAGTCGGTTTACCGGATTGTGGTATTGCAATTGTTGGTGTAGGCATAATAATCTGTTATTTTATAAGTGCTGAAAGTATGACATATTTTGTTTTCCTGAAAAAACACTTGTTAGTCAGATTTACAGTTGGCTTATAAACATCGATTATAAAAAACAATAAAAATAAATCATTCATTTTCCCGTAATCTCATTCGGTAATGAAAATAAACACCTAAATTTCAGCTTAAAGTTTGGTCTATTAAAAACTGAATATGGAAATTGTTCATATCGCTGCTGAATGTTATCCTGTCGCAAAAGCTGGTGGTCTTGGAGATGTAGTTGGGGCTTTACCAAAGTACCAGGCAGAACTGGGACATGTGGCTAAAGTAGTGATGCCGATGTACCGTACTAAATTCCTTTACGATAATCAATGGGAATTGTTACATGAAGGCGACCAGCATATCGGCCCTATCTATTTCCATTACAGTGTTATTAAAGAGAAAACTAACAAGCTTGGGTTTGATCTATACCTCGTTGATATTAACGGATTAACTGACCGGGAGAAAATTTATGGGTACGATGATGATACTGAACGTTTCCTTTCATTCCAGGTGGCAGTTTGCGACTGGATAAACAGGTGGGAACATAAACCAGACGTTATTCATTGCCACGACCATCATACAGGGCTTATCCCTTTTATGGTAAAATATTGTTTTGAATTCAGACAGAAACTGGCTGATATCCCGACCGTATTTACTGTTCACAATGCTCAATACCAGGGATGGATTAACTGGGATAAATATTACCTGCTGCCTCCATTTGATAGTTGGAAATGGGGAATGCTGGATTGGGAAAAAACTATCAACCCGATGGCATCAGCAGTTAAATGTGCCTGGAAAGTAACCACGGTAAGTAACAGTTACATGGATGAATTGAAAGATACTGCCAATGGTTTGGAAACCCTGTTTCAATATGAAC
>JAJAZO010000395.1 GCA_026785745.1 Chitinophagaceae bacterium
GCCAATGATAGTCCCGTTTCTCCATCCACCGACAGAAGTAAGTGTTGGATATTTTTTTATTTCAATACGCCAGCCCTGGTCATCGGTAAGATGCCAATGAAAGGTGTTGAACTTATGCAATGCCAGGTAATCAATATATTTTTTTATAAAATCAACCGGGAAGAAATGACGGCTTACATCGAGGTGCATGCCACGGTAGGTGAAGCGGGGATAATCAGAAATGGTTAATTGGGGTATTGACAATTGTGTCTTTTGACTTATCGGTTTTTGATCTTGGATTGGGAGAAGTTGGATTAGCGTTTGAATACCATAAAAAATTCCATTTTTATCTCCTTCAATCCATATCCCGTTATTGTTAATTCCAATACCAAATCCTTCTTTATCACTTTGCGTTCCTGCGAAACTTAAATTGATTGAATTTTTGCTTATACTAGTAGCGACGATTTTACATTTTACACCGTAATTTTTTTTAAGATAATCAGCGAGATAAGTTGCAATTTTTTTTGTTTTTTCAGAGCTTACAATTACAGTTTCATTATTAATATAAATAAAACCTTTCCCCATCTTTATGAAATCCGGTTGAGGAATAATATTCACTTCCTGAGCAAATGAAGAACTAAATGACAAAACGAAAGAAACTGCAATTAAATATCTCATTTGTTAAGGTGTTTGGTGATAAAATCAGTCATGGTACAAATAATTGTATTTTCAAACCTGCCTATAATAAGCAAATCTTTATCACCTGTAATGAGGAAATCGGCATTGGAATCTTTAGCAAGTGCTAACAGAAAATTATCTGCCGGATCACGGCAAACTGAAACAACAGACCTGACCTCAATAGTGGTGACAAATGTTTTATAAAGCGGCCAGAAAGTATTTATTACATCCGGTTGTAAAAATTTTTGTAAACGTTCTTTTGAAAGGGTTGTCCTTATTTCTTCAGTAAGTTCTGCGGAAGTAACAAATTGAAGATGTGTATACTGAAGAGTTTCGGCAAATTTGTTATTAAAATTTTTTATAATCAGGCTTATCCACCAGTTTGTATCTGCAACAATTATTTTAACGTCATTTTCCATAGCGTTCATGTCTGGCTTCTTCTACTACAGAAAGAATTTCCTCATCTGTTGCATACGCCTTCGGATTTTTTTTTGCAAGATTTGTCAAAAGAATCCCAGCAAGCTTCTTCTTTTCTTCTTCACCAAGCCTGACAACATTTATTTTACTTTCTAAAGCAAAGGCCAATAGCTGATTGAGCTTTTTTTCATCGTCCGGATATAATACTATTGCTTCCATTTTCATGTTTTCATAAAGATACTAAATCATCTAATGATGGGCAAACTGATACTGC
Organism: Chitinophagaceae bacterium; assembly: GCA_026785745.1. Lineage (GTDB taxonomy): Bacteria > Bacteroidota > Bacteroidia > Chitinophagales > Chitinophagaceae > JJ008. The sequence continues at coordinate 1,349 of JAJAZO010000395.1, forward strand.
TCACATTCGCCGCATCATGATAAATCTTTATCGTAGCTTTTTTAAAATCTGTTTCTTTGGCTTCATAAATATTCATGAACTGCTGCGGATTCCTGTCTGCTAATGGAAACCAACTACTCTGTACCTGTATCATCAGGCGGTGACCTTTTTTAAAAGTATGTGCCACATCAGGTAATTCAAATTTTACTGTTTCAATTTTACCAGATTTAAATGGTTCTGGGTTTTCAAAACTGTTTCTGAATTTTCCACGCATTATTTCACCACGCACCAGCATTTGGTATCCATCCATAGGGTAACTGCCAACGGCAGTTCGGCCTCCAGATTGTACGGCGCCGGTATACCGGAAATCATCCGGGAATACATCAATTACTTTTACTACAAAATCTGCATCGGTTCCTGTTATGCTCACTTTCAGGTTGGCAGTAACCGCACCGGCTAATGTAAGGTCATCTTCCAACGGATTGGTTTCAAAGGTCAGCACATCTGGTCTTCTTGATGCAAACCGCTGGTCGTCGGTCATGTATTCTCTTGTCCTTCTGAAATGTACATCTTCTGTATAAGGAACTGGATTGGCAGGGTCGCTTATGTATTCCGTAAAGTTGTTTTGTTTTCCTGGACGATTCCAGGACAATGCACCATTCTCTTCTAAATAAATATCTTTTCCATTACCAGTAGGGGGCCATTGCTCTAACTTTCTCCATTGGTTTTCACCGGTAAAGAAGATAGTAGCTTCTGATAATTTAGGGTCAGCACCTTTTCCTTTTAGATAAAAATTAAAGAATGGTATCTCAATATTATTCTGGTACCATTGAGAAGTATTACTGCCGAATTTTACATTGCCCAGCTGTGTTCCATCATTACTTGACCACTGACCATGATACCATGGACCCATAACTATCTTATTATTAGTTGAGGGGTTTTGTTTTTCAATAGCCTTGTACAAATTCCAGGCACCAAAGCAATCTTCCGCATCAAACAAACCCCCAACCACCAGCATGGCGGGCTTAATATTATACATCGCCCTGCGGGCATCTCTTGCTTTACACCAATCATCATAATTAGGATGGGCATATAGTTCTTTCCAATAAGCCACACTATCTTTCATGTATTCCATCAGTTTTGAAGGTGGGTTTTCCAAATAGAATTTGTAATTGTCCCTGATTGGAAATTCAAAACCTCTTGGTCCTATCGTTGTAGGTTGTGGTCTTGGTTTGCCAAAACCAGAATAAAAACTAAAACCATCCATCTGGAAAAATGCACCGTTGTGATGAAAATCATCTCCCATAAACCAATCGGTAACCGGTGCCTGTGGACTCACAGCTTTTAACGCAGGGTGATTGCTGGCAGCAGCCATCGCAGCATAAAAACCGGGATAGGAAGTGCCAAAAATTCCAACATTGCCATTGTTGCCTGATATATTTTTTACAATCCAGTCAATCGCATCATACGTATCGCTGTCCTCATCAATTTCAGTTCCCTATTTATTTTTATTAAAAGGACGAACATCCACAAAATCGCCTTCACTCATCCATCTGCCTCTTACATCCTGAATTACGATGATGTAGTTCTCTCTTGCATAATATTTCCAATGGCCGCCCCAGAGCCGGGAAGAAAAATCTTTACCATACGGGGCACAGGAGTACGGTGTCCGCACCATCAGTATAGGATGCTTCTCACTTTTATCATTTGGTAAATAAACGGTAGTAAACAGTTTAATGCTATCCCGCATAGGAATTAATTGTTCAAGTTTAGTATAGTTATCTTTTATCCAGGCAGAATCCTGATTTTCTGATTGGGCCTTTGCAGCCACTGCTATTACTATCAATAACAGCGGAAGTATGATTTTTTTCATAATTAATTTTTATCCTATAAAAATAAGGTTTCTGCAAGTAGCCTGTTGAATGATATTTTCAGCAGAAAAGGAGATGTCTTCCGTCAGTAAAAGTGCAGTACTAACGCCAGCTACCATAGAGTAAGAAAGGTGCCCAGTAATAGGGGTGCTGGTATTTTGGATTTTGAGTCAGCTTTATCTGGGCATGTCGCAGGGCTTGTGCTTTCGACATGTGGGTCATATTTTTATAAAATTCGGTCATCAGAATACTGGTCGCTTCATCATTTACTTTCCATAGCGATGCGACTACTGTTCTCACACCTTTTACGAGGAAAGAATTGGCTGGAGAAATGTACCAACCTTTGCTTATTTCTTTATTCACTCCCGTCTCACAGGCAGATAAGGTTACCAATTCACAATCTTCAATTTTTAAACTTTTTATTTCCCTGATGGTTAGTTTTCCATTTTTTGAAGCATCGGTTTGATCATCACCTGCAAATACGAGGTAGGAGTTTCGGAAATCATTATAATCCAAAATGCCATGTGTGGCAAAATGTACAAATCTGTCTTTTACCAGGCTTTGCCTTGCGTTAGTTTCGGTGGCAGAGTCCTGAACAAAATAATGTTCGTTGCCGAACATTGATTTAAGATTGTTGATTTCTTTTTCAGAATTCGGTAATGTTTTATCGGGATTGCCAAAAGCTGATAGCCCGGTAACAGCTGTAACAGGATTGTTTTTCTCATGAAAAACTTCCAACTGGCTGGTATAAAATATTTCAAAGTCCTCAATCAGGAAGCGTTGCCTGTTGTTATTCTTATACGAAAGAACCTGGAAAGGGATGAGTGATAATCTTCCTGTTGGAATGATACACAGTGTTTTCTTACTATCAATAATTTCCGATACCGGCTTAATTAATACACTATATAGTTTTGCTGAAACATCAGCATAATCAATGGCCTGGCTTTTTTCATTGGTAACAATTCCACCTCTTTCGTTTAACGGGCCAGATGAAAACTTTGATTGGGGAAGCCGGAGAGCTTTTTTAAGTGTGTTGATGAGGCTGTCTATCTCAAAATTCAATTCCACTGTTACAGCTTTTGTCTCTTCGTTAGTTACTGAAAAAATATAAAGCTGTTTTTGATTGATGATATAGAGCAGGCAGGCTACACTATCCGGAATACTCTTTTTGTAAGCGGCAAATTTTTGAGGATTTACCGATTCTGCAAAGCCGGCTTTAATGCTTTCGTATTTTGTGGCCAGGTCATCAATATAATTTTCATAATCTTCTTCTGCTGTTTTTATGATCTTTACCAGCGATTCCACCAACTCTCCATTCTGCTGACCAGCAGGTTTTATTTTTTCAGATTCTAATTTTTCTTTGGCATTATTCTTACGTTGTAAAATATCTTTTGCTTTATCAATATCCTCCTGCTGTTTACTATCCTGTGCAGTAATGCCGGCTTCACCTGTTTTATCTTTAATGCCCTGCAGGTTGGCGAGATTGGTGTAATAGACTGCATCATCAACCCGGTTGGCTTTCACACAGGCTGCAATCAGTTTATTAAAAAGATCTGTTTTTGTTTCTTCTGTTTTTAGTTTATTTTTTTCATCTTCACTGCCCACCAGTTTGGTGGATAGTTTTGTTACAATGTCAACTGCTTTTTTATAGTTGTTAATAGCAGAATCGTTAGAACCCTGCAGGAAGAAAACATTACCGGTTTCATATAGCACTTCCCATAATGAATTATCATCTTCAGCAGCTTCATAGCCTGTTTTTGATTTTTTAAGATGTTCAAAGGCTTCTGTATATTTTTTTTCTTCTTTAGCTATCCGGCTGAGGTAGAGATAACTATTGGATGAACCGATAACTGTATTATTTTTCTGATTTGCATCAACTATTTTTTGCAGGATTATTTTAGAATTTTTAAAGTCCCTTTGTTTATAGGTAATCATTCCTTTCAGTTCAAGAGCCTGTAAATACCTGCGATTGGCTCCATTTTTAGAAGCCAGTTTCTCACAATCATCAGCCATTGCCAGGGCTTTTGGGTAATCTTTTTTATTGAAAAGAGCCTCACTTGCATTTAATTTCAGCAGCAGATCTAAATCATTTATGGTACCCGAACGGGATGAGAGTTTCATTGCTTCCGTAAAGTATTGCAGAGCCTTATCATTGTCCCGCTGGGTCAGGTATATATTGCCGATATTATTTAAGCAGGTAATCCGGCTTTGTATTGAGCCCTCTTTGATATAAATACTGTCTGCACGGTGATAGTAGTGCAAAGCAGTTGCCATTTCAAAAAAACGGGAGTAGTAATTTCCATAACTAACATCCAGGCTGGCCCCAAGCATGGTATTATTGGTGGAGTCGCTGATAATTTTTATTTTATCAAGATATTCTTTTGCGGATTTATTATCACCCTGTATCAGTGACAAATAACTCAATAATCCATACATATCAGCCTTGTCAGATTCATTTTTGTTGTTAATAGCCAATTGCAGACCGGTATTGTATTCTTTTTTTGCCAACGAATAGTCGAAGATGTCTAAATAAATATTACCCAGTTTGCCTTTAAGGGAAGCCAATTGTTGTTTGTTCTGTATTGAATCAAATAGAAAATAGGCCCGGTTGTAAAAATAAATAGCAGAATCATACCGCAACCTTACCTCTGCTGCATCACCAAGAAAAGAGTAGCACTTTGCCAGATCGTAAACATCTTTTTCAGCCGAAGCTATCGTAAATGCTTTTTTAAACCAGAGTTCTGATGCGGCATACTTCAATTGCTTGTTTTGTAATAACCCAAGATTTAGTGAAGTGTAAATTTGCTTGTCTTTATCTCCAAGTTCGTTTGCTAATGCTGCTGCTTGCCGGTAGTATGCAGCAGATACAGTAGTATCTTTTTGATAAAAGTATCCTGCAAGGTTATACACTGATGAAAGCAAACTTGTTTTACTTTTTATTTTTTTAGAGAGATATTCTGCTTTACGAAACCTCTCTAATGCTTTTGTATCATCATCAGATTCCTTGTAGGTGTTGCCGATCTCAATAAGATAGCTGATGGCAGCGACGGTGTCTTTCCCCTTATAAGAATAATATAAAGCACTGTCTTGTGCAAAGACTGCTTTTTGCTGCAAACCTGATAATGCATAAAGGCTGCCTAATTTTCCCCAGGCATAAGCTTTGTATTCATTATTATCGGCAAGTTGCTGATAGTCGAGTGCTTTTTGGTGTGAGTATATGGCGGAGTCATACATGCCTATACTCCAATAGGCTTGTCCTATTTGCGATAGATTATATCCTGCATTTGCCCATTGGTTCACCAGCAGGTAATAGTTTATGGTTGTCTGGTAGTTGGTAATTGCTTTCCGGTATTCCCCCTGTTTCGATTGGTTATAAGCAACACTTGCTGCTGCCGACATTACACTATTCCCATCTCCCTGTGATTGATAGGTTTTAATGAGTTGCCTGTAAATTTCTTCTGCATCTTTGTTCCTGTTTTGTTTTTCATATACAACAGCAATATTTCGCTGCAACTCCGCAATTTCAGTGTTGCTTTCGTAGTTGTTATTTTTTTTGTGCTCTTCAATTCCCTTATTAAAATTGTTGATGGCTTGCTCAAAATCTTCAAAAACAAAATAGCTATTACCTTTTTCTTTAAATATCCGGCCCAGTATTTTATTTCGCAAGACATCGCTTTTTATTAAAGTGTCTTTAGCTAAGGTAGCTTCCATCACATCGTAGGTGGCCAGTGATTTATTTTTATCTTTCAACTGCCGCTGGCAGTATGCTTTTTTAAGCAGGCATTGATATAGTAAGTAATCCTGGTCTGTTGTATTACGAAGAACAACGATTCCTGAGTCGCATAACTGAATTGCCTTTTGAAAATTTTCCTGGTTCTGGTAAACCTGTGCTCTTGTAACGAAATAAATGCCACTTATCAGAGGTTCGTTAATGAGTTTTGCAAATGTGGAAATATTATTGAAAATACTTTCTGCACCTTTCAAGTCATCGTAATTAAATTTTTCAAGTGCTGTACTTACCCAAACAGCGAAATAATTATCATCTAATATCACTTGTTTGTATTCTGCTATTTTCCTTTTTAAAAGCGGCAGATTGCGGGTCAATGAACTTAAAGTGTCATAGACTTCATAAGGATTTACCGGCGCATCGCCGAAAACCCAACCTCCAAACGATTCTGACAGCCTGAACTCTTTGCCATTATATCCCTTCTGGTACGACAGTACATACAATAGAAATTGCTTAACGTCCATCGGCCGTCATTCCTTCATTACCTGTACAAGGCTTTTACCTATATACCTTCCTTTTTCGATGATACGGGTAAATAATGGATTGGAAGCAGGGTCTACAGCATTGCCTGTTTTTCGTATGCGATCTGACCATACAGTAAGCATACTGTCTTCAAAATGCTGGTCGTTTCTTTTCCATAAAATATCTGAACTGGTAAATGCTGATCCATCGTCTTCAGTAAAGATGGCCCCCGCCAGGTCAACTCTTCTGAACAATCCGGGATTTTTTGTTTTGATAACAGAAACAGGCAACTGAATCAAATCGCCTTCCCGGATAAGATAGTTGCTGTCGGCTTTTTGCGGATGCTTATTGAAAATATATACGGAATAGAAATCTGCATTTTTTATTTTATCAATTATTAACCCGGATCCCAGGCTGACTTCCGATCTGGGGTCGTCTTTTTTATAACCTGCTTTTATTTCCCCGCTTGCACCCGAAACCAGCCCATAGTTTTCCTTTGCGTACACAAGCCCCATGGCGGTATCGGAATTCTGGTAAGTTACCCGGTATAGGATAAACGACTTTTTTACAGTTTCGTTTTCAACAGGCTCCTGGCAATAAGACTTACTGGCTATTACGGACAGCACAGTAAATAATACTATTTTTATATAATATGACATTTGAGGTAGTAAGAAGGTCGTAAGATAGTTTTATTTTCTTTTAACCATATACCTTCCAGAGGGTATTCAACGTAATAAATATGGACACCAATAAACAGGTTATTGAAAAATTTTACACCGCTTTTCAAAAGCTGGATTATCAAACTATGAACGGGTGCTACAGTGATGATATTGTGTTCAGCGACCCGGCTTTTGGTTTGTTGCGGGGGGAGGAGGCAAAATCCATGTGGGAAATGCTTTGTAAGAATGCCAAAGACTTTTCATTGACTTTTTCCAATATCCAGTTACTGGATGAAGAGTATGCAACCTGTAACTGGATTGCTACCTACACTTTCTCCAAAACAGGAAGAAAGGTGGTGAATAACATTAAAGCTTTCATGAAACTGAAGGAAGGAAAAATTGTTGAGCACAGCGATGCATTCAAGCTAAGTAAATGGGCTGCACAAGCCCTTGGCTGGAAAGGTGAATTATTTGGGTGGATGGGATGGATGAAAAGAAAGATTCAGAAGAATGCAAGGAAGAATTTGATTGCGTTTATTGAGAAGAAAAATGCCAGCCAGGACTGACATTTTTCATACGTTTTACATAGGTAATTATTTTAATCTTTCAGCACTCCAAACTTTCCCCGGCTTACAGATTCAATGGCTTCTTCCACTTCCTGCCATGTATTCATCAGGAAAGGGCCGTAGGCAGCTATCGGCTCATCAATCGGTTCGCCGGAAAGAACAAGTATGATTGTATCTTCCGTTGCTTCAATTTCAATTTCCTCACCTTCGTTATTAAATAAAGTGAAATGATCAGTAGCAACAGCATTTCCATTTATAGTAGCCAATCCTTCTATTACCAACATACCTGTATTATAATTTGAAGGAAAAAAAAGAGTCACTTTTGCATTCTTCTTTAATCTTGCATTATAAACCTGCATCGGAGTAAAAGTGTTTGCCGGGCCTTTTGTTCCGTTATATTCTCCGGTAATAACCTCAATGAAACTTTTTTCATCTGCAAAATAGTGCCGCCCCATCATGCTGTTAGTAATTTCCTGGTATTTTGGTTTTGTCTTTTTATCTTTTGCAGGCAGGTTTACCCACAACTGCACCATTTGAAACAGGCCACCCAGTTTGCTGAATTCTTTTTCATGATATTCTTTATGCAATAAACCAGCACCTGCTGTCATCCATTGCACATCACCTTCACCAATAATGCCACTGTTACCTGCACTGTCGTGGTGGGCAATTTTGCCATGATAAGCAATCGTTACTGTTTCAAAGCCTGCATGTGGATGAACACCTACACCTCTTGGTTCTTCAGATGGAGAAAATTCAATCTTAGAACCATAGTCCATCATAAAAAAAGGACTCATTCTTCTTTTATTAATTATGCCACCAGGAAAAAATCCATGCTCTCTGAAACCATCACCCACCATGTGCGGTGCTGGTGGTGGTATTATTGCTTCTATTTTTTTTGCATTTTTCATAATATTCTTTTTCTAAAATTATATATCAAAGAGTCAGTGTGATTCCCTTAAGGGGGGAGAATTTTTTTGATTAATACTATTAAAAGGGGCCGGGTACTTCCATTAATAATATTTCAACATTAGTATCTGCTTTAATATCCAATTTATTGGTATCAGTAATGCCAAGACCGTCTCTGCGATTCAATTTAATATCGTTTATCGTCACATCACCTTCTATAACAAATGCATAAACACCATTGTCTTTATTCTTTAATTGATATGAAGAAGCAAAGCCGGTATCTAATTTGCCCAAACTAAACCATGCATCCTGGTGAATCTGCACACCCCCATCATTTGTTCCGATGGGTGATACAACAGTTAAAAGTTTATTGTGCTTGTCTGCGTCAGCAAAACTTTTCTGTTCATATCTTGGTTCAAAATTTTTCTTATTGGGCAGTACCCATATCTGGAAAAATTTTACCGGCTTATCAGAATTTTTATTCTTTTCACCATGTTCTATGCCTGTGCCCGCACTCATCAACTGCACATCGCCCTGGCGTATAACTTGTTTATTACCCATATTGTCAAAATGTTCCAGGTCGCCGCTGGTCGGGATGGAAATGATTTCCATATTATCATGAGGATGAGTGCCAAAGCCTTTGCCACCTGCTACCGTATCATCGTTCAGCACTCTTAATACACCGAAGTGAATCCTTTCCGGGTCATGATAACCGGCAAAACTAAATGTGTGATAGGAATCTAACCATCCATGATTTGCATGGCCTCTTGTGTCAGCCTTGTGAAGAATGGTTTCCATAATAAACTCCTTTTTACCTGCCGTAGTCTCGCCCCTGGCCAGACGAAGGAAGATTTATTTTAATTGTTATTTAAATACAAATACAGGAACACAGACGCCGTCGGCCATAGCCTATAGCGGCGGACGATTACACTGATTGGACGGATTAACACAGATTTGTTTTTTGCTGCGCAAAATTTTAGGGCCATATTAAAACGATGCCATAAAAAATTACAGATAATAACAAAATATTTATTTTATGCTGTTACTTTTTCATCCACAACTTTCTCCGCCAGCCACAAAAACTCACTGATAAAATTATGAACTCCGTTCTGGAAGCTTTCATCTAACAAATCACCATCCGGGCTGAATTTTTTATCTACTGCGGGAACTATCAGCATATAAGGTGATGAAATCCCGAATAATGCCGGGATCAATTGCAGCATTTGTTGCGAGGCTCTGATGCCACCCATTCCACCAGGCGAAGCTGTAACAATTCCAAAAGGTTTGCGATGCCGCTTTGGAAAATGGTCTAACAAGTTCTTGAGTGCAGGAGCGTAGCTGCCATTATATTCCGGTGTCAGCAAAATGTAGGCATCTGCATTAAATACTCTTTCGGCCAAAGGCTTAAATTCGACCGGCACTTTATCCGGCGATACCCAAACGGATTGTAAGGCTGGAACATTCCAATCTTTCATGTCAATAATATCAACATCATGGTTCGTATTTTGACTCAGCCAGTTCTTTAAGTATAAGGCCACACGACGGGTTACACTATTGATGCGGGGGCTTCCTGATATGATTTCTATTTTCATTTTTTTTGTTTATAAAACAAAGGTAATGAATCAATGTTTAAACATTAAATTTTGTTTCTCCACAGTTTGTTAAGATTTTTTGCGGTAAAGATATTTGATGACTTAGCAATACAAAATACTGTGCCTGAATCCTTAATTTCGGAGACTAAACATGGAACATGATTAATAGAAGAAAGTTCATCAGGGCCTCCGCTTTTACCGGATTCGCAAGTTTATTTACAAAAGGTGCCTGGTCAATGGATGAAACAGGAACTGTGAAAGGAAAACCAGTCGTTATTTCCACTTGGGATGCCGGGATAAGAGCTAATAATGCAGCATGGGAAATATTGGGCAATGGTGGCAGGGCTTTGGATGCAGTAGAGAAAGGTGTAATGCAGACTGAATCAGAACAGAATTGTTGTGTGGGGCTTGGTGCCAATCCCGACCGTGACGGATTTGTAACATTAGATGCCTGCATTATGGATGAATTTTCCAATTGTGGCAGCGTTGCTTTTTTAGAGAGGATAAAACATCCGATAGCAGTTGCAAGAAGAGTAATGGAAAAAACACCGCATGTAATGCTGGTGGGCAGTGGAGCTCAACAGTTTGCCGTAGCAGAAGGATTTCCCTTGGAAGAACAAAAACTTTCACCCAATGCACAAAAAAATTATGAAAACTGGTTGAAGACTTCCGAATACAAACCGCCAGCTATAAATGTAGAAAACCTGCCTGTCGTACAGAAAGGTAAGCAAGGGCATGGTCCATTTGCTCCCTACAAATTAGCCAATGGCGAATGGAACCACGATACGATTGGTATGGTAGCAATGGATACCAATGGAAACTTTAGTGGTAGCTGCACAACAAGTGGTGCCGGATTTAAAATGCGGGGCCGTCTCGGCGATTCACCTGTCATAGGTGCTGGTTTGTTTGTTGATAACGAAGTGGGTGCTTGTACTGCTACCGGACAAGGAGAAGATGTTATACGGGTTGCCGGTTCGCATTCTGTAGTTGAGTTGATGCGACAAGGCTTATCACCTGAAGTTGCCTGTAAAAAGATTATTGAAAGGATAGTGAAAATAAAAGGTGCAAAAGCAAAGGAGATACAAGTTGCTTTCCTTGCTGTTAATAAAAAAGGACAGGTGGGAGCTTATTCTATTCATAAGGGATTTGAATATGCCATCCGGACAAATGAAATGGAAAAAATGGTGAAAGCAAAAAGTATAATGGATTGATAATGGAAGAAAGGAAATACATAATAGAAATAGCAACATCAGATTTTTCTACTACTCAATCAGCGGTAGCAGGCGGTGCAGACAGAATTGAACTCTGTGCTAATCTTGCAGAAGGAGGAACAACACCTTCTTATGGAATAATTAAGCAATGTCGGGAAGCATTTTCGGTCTCTTTATATCCCATTATACGGCCAAGAGGCGGCGATTTTTTTTACACGAAAGACGAATTTGAAATAATGATGCAGGATGTGAAAATCTGCAAGCAATCAGGTTGTGAGGGAATAGTGATTGGCTTATTGAATATGGATGGAACGATAGACTTGGTAAGAACTGCTGCATTGGTTGAAGCCGCTTATCCGCTTGGCGTTACATTTCACCGGGCATTTGACAGATGTAAAGACCCTTTTGTTGCCCTGGAACAGTTGATAGAAATCGGCTGCGAAAGAATTTTAACCTCCGGGCAACAACCATCTGTGGTGGATGGTGTAAAACTGGTTGCTGAATTAAATAAGAAAGCTGACGAAAGAATTATCATTATGCCGGGCAGTGGTGTACGAATAGAAAATATAAAGATGCTGGCAGAGAAAACAGGATGTTTGGAATTTCATTCTTCACTGCGGGGGAAGGAGACGAGTAAGATGGAATTTGTACAGAAGGCTTTTAAAAATTCGGGAGAGAGTTATATGAATAATGCGATTGATGCAGAAGAAGTCAAAAGTTTGAGAAATGCTTTAACGTAACCTCTGCCGGATAAAAATTGCCGGCACAGGCCGTTCATGGATTTGAAAACCTTAAAAAATTATTTTACCCGGAAGTAAAAAATGTAAAAGCGAATTAACGGTATAAAATTGGCCGGATTGATTTGATGCTCCTGAAGTGACAAAAACCGGGAGCTATTGCCTTAACCGGCCACTTAAAGCAGATGAAGTGGAAGTGGATTTGGGTAGATTGAAACAAAACCCACTTTTGCGTTTGGCTGGCAGGTACGACACCCGGAAAATGTAGAGGCAAAAAAAATACTTATACAATTTTTAAAACAAAAATTGTATAAGTATAAAATTGCTTGTTGTTGCAGTGTGTTTATTTATCCAGACACACAAACCCGGGAAAATTGAACCGGTTTTTTATACCATTAGTTTTCGCAGGGATGGCCGTATTTAAACCGGTCGTCATTATAAACACCAAAATTCAGGTTTCCGTCTGCATCCGTACTAATTACCAGTGTATGCAGATCTTTTACATTCACTGAAATAAACGGTTTTGATTTATGCCAGTTACCACTCACATCCTTCCAGGTAAAAAGAAGTGGTTTGCCATCCAGATCGGTTATCTGCACATCATAGGTGGCATATCTGTCATCGGCTGTTTTTACCCAAAAATGTTTTCCATCTTCAATGATGTCTTCTGGCAGCAGGTCAACGCTGAACGCCATGCCAGTTCCTGTGGGTCTGATCTTTAATTCATAAAAGGCTTCGTCGCTTTGATTATCTACAAAAAAACAATAGTTCTGTGCCTTAGCACTGTTGGCCGTTAAGGTCAGCAACACAATAGTTGCCAGGGTGATAAGCTTCTTTCTCATAAATCAATTAGTTTAATAGTGAGTAAAATATTTTTCTTACTACCAGCGTTATTTAATACTTATTGCTGTTAGTAAAGCCTAAATATAACCGCATTTATTAAGAATTCAAAAAAGCTCCTGTGAGAAAGGAGTTGCGGTACCGTGTGAATTATTCTACAAGCCCCTGCTTAATTAGTTCTTTTAGAATAGTTATATCCACTTCCTCCAGCTTGTTGATATACAAACAACCCTTTCCTTTTTTATGTTTCCCTAATTTTTTCAGAAGTGCCGGTTGCTTTTGCACCGCACCGGGAATATACAAAGTCAGGTTTTGTTTGCGGGGAGAAAATCCCATTATAAACCAATCCATCTCCCGGCCGCTTTCATACTTTAAATGCCGGTCACCAAACCCAACAATGGCTGTTCCCCACATTTTACCTTTAGCCTTGGTGGTTTTTTCCATCATTTCCATAATAGTGATGGCATCTTTTCTTTTTTGAGCCTCAGGAACTTTCTTTAAAAAAGCAACAACACTGAGTTCAGTCTTTTTTGTTTTTAATTCTGCCATGCAGGTAAAGTTTATAGTGAAAGGTATAAAACTATTTCATCCCTGCAAATTTCTTTGGGTAGTGTGGAATACCTGGGAGGAGAAAAATTTATACAGTTATTTGTCTTATTAGGACGGTAATTCAGCAGTTGATAAATACTGTTTAACTTCATCCGATTATGTTTACTGTCTGGCAGATTTTAGTTGGTTTTTTATTGATCGTTTTAATAATCTTATTTGTTTTTCGGATAAGTATTGTAAAAGAGGTTGTTTTCTTGCCGGAGAATTACAGGGAGTTATTGACAGATTATGTAAAATTTTACCACCAACTAAATGAGGAAGGCAGGCAACGATTTGAAAAAAGGGTCGAACATTTTTTATCAGCGGTTAAAATAACAGGTGTCAATGCCATCGTCGAAGATATTGACCGTCTTTTAATTGCCTCCGGAGCCATTATCCCTGTTTTTGCTATTTCCGATTGGCAATATATAAACCTTCATGAAGTGTTAGTTTACCCCGGAGCATTCAATGAGGATTTTGACCAGGCAGGTTCGGATCGTCCTATCGCAGGCATGGTGGGTGGTGGTGCTATGCAAAATGTAATGATTATAACCAAATGGCAATTGCGGCAAGGATTTATTAATAACCATGATGCTCACAACACCGCTATTCATGAGTTTGTGCATTTGATAGATAAAATGGATGGAACCCTGGATGGAGTTCCTGAAATAATTTTAGAACGGAAATACACAAGCCAGTGGAAAAATATGATGGATACAACAATAGGGCAAATGAAAACCGATGGATCAGATATTGATATGTACGGAGCTACTAACCCCACTGAATTTTTTGCAGTTATTTCAGAATATTTTTTTGAGCAGCCTGATTTATTAAATGCAAATCATCCTGGCTTGTATGAAATGCTTGAAAGGATATATAAAACAGGCGGATGATTCTTTACCAGTGTTGGTGTCCTCTAAAGCAAAATGTCTAATTTTGTGGTTCAATTTATAGCCTCAATCTTTTTTAATGTTGTTTATCCTGTCTATATTGTTATTAGGTGTTACTGCCGGGGATCTTGATAAAGAACCAAGACAGGAAAAGGCGGAGATGAAAATAGTATATGAGTTATTTCGCCTGCGAAATGAACACAAGGCTGATTCTGCTGAACAATATTATGCAGATACAGTGCGGGTGTATATGAAATACTTACGAAACATTCCCCGAAAATTAATCACCCGAAGCGATAAAAGTTTCTGGAAAGCCCACCCGAAAAATAAATTTGAAATAACAGCACCGGTACAAATTGCAAGGGTAGCAGGCATTACTATCGCCA
>JAJAZO010000396.1 GCA_026785745.1 Chitinophagaceae bacterium
AATAAATTTGCGGAATACCCCTTAAAGTAAGCAACCAGTTAAAACCCATTTTCATTTTTTTCCAGTCTTCATCTATTACGGAGAACACCCTGTCCATATCATGATTGTCGAGAAAGATGCAATTGTTCATTGGGTCTTTATACAACACATCCTGTGATAAAGTGGTATAAATTTTATTTACTCCTGTCAACCAGTCAAATTTTTCATTCATACCAGCCAGCATAGCAAAGCAGGTTTGAAAGTCCAGCATTCCTTTTGCATTATGCTTAAAGGGAGTTGCCATATTGTTTTGGGTGAAATAAGCATTGGCCACTGCACTGTTTACCCACGACTCGCCAAACACCGTCACTTTAGGAAACTCTTTTTCCAACGCTGCATTTACATTATTCATGAATTGTTCATCGCAGTATTTGTAAGTATCCACCCTCCAGCCATCAATGCCATATTCTTCTGTTGTCCATACAGCATGTTGTATGAGAAAATTTGCCACAAAAGGATTTCGCTGGTTCAGGTCGGGCAGGTGTGGAACAAACCATCCGTCGAGCATTTGTGTTTTATCCTGTTGCGAAGCATAGGGATCGTAAAAAACTTCTTCCCGGTGATTAGGTGCTTTGTCTCCCTGCGATGTATTGAACCATGATTTCATGGGCGGGTCCAGCACAAACCAATGATGATTGCCTGCATGATTATACACTGCATCCTGAATCACCTTCATTCCGCTGGCATGCACTTTATTACAAAAATCTTTATAGCCTTCGTTTCCACCGAATCGTTTGTCAATAGCATAATGATCGGTGAACCAGTAGCCATGATACCCGGCCACATTGTTGCCCCACTCATTCATTAGTGGCATATCGTTTTCAATGACAGGTGTAAGCCATAATGTTGTTACCCCGAGTTGATTAAAATATGTAAGCTGATTTTCTATTCCTTTAAAATCGCCACCATGCCGGGAAAATTTATCTTTTCTGTCGCTGCTTCTGTCCCGGTAATCAGGTACTATATCATTTGACGGGTCGCCATTGGAAAAACGGTCAGGCATCATCAGGTAGATAAAATCTTTAGCACTAACACCCTGCGTCCTTGTTTTGCCATTCTGGTTGCTGCGGGTTTTTAATTCGTATTCAAAAGTTTTATAAGAAACTGCTTCCGGAGATTGCAGGTTATCAATCCGGAATTTTATTTTACCAGGTTTAGCTGCAGCACTTATTGTAAGGTCAATAAAAATATAATTAAGGTTTTCTGCTTTGGTTTGTTTAACCAGTTTTACTCCGGGATAAGGGAGCATAGAGATTTTCTCGTTTGCCACCCGGTCCCGGTGTATCATCAGTTGCAGGTTAGGGTTTTTCATACCTACCCACCAGTTAGTTGGATATACATTTGGACAATCAATGCTCCAGCCAGCAATGGAGATAAGTAAAAGCAAAATCAAACAGAAGCGTTTCATAATAATACTATTTATCTTTTATTCTTAATGTAAGTAGAGCAGCAAGTATCATAGAGCATCCGCCAACAACGATGGTCATAATGGCATTGCCATTAAAGACATGTTTTGTCAATACCCCTAACAATGTAGCAGCGAGTATTTGCGGGATGACAATGAAAAAATTGAAGATACCCATGTACACTCCCATTTTATGAGCAGGTAATGCTTTGGTGAGCATCGAATAAGGCATTGCAAGAATACTGCACCAGGCTAATCCAATTCCAGCCATGCTTATAATAAGCAAATTTTCATTTTTGAAAATATAAAATGAAATAAGACCTGCTCCCCCTGCAATCAATGCTATCATGTGAGTGGCAGGTCTGGAAAATTTTTTGGCTAATACCGGTAAGAGAAAAGCAAATAAAGCGGCGAAGCCGTTGTACCAGGCAAACAACACTCCTACCCAGTTGCCCATATCATTATATGCTTTCGAAGTGGTGTCTGTTGTTCCGGAAAGATGCTGTGCCAACGCTGGTGTGGAATATATCCACATGGCAAATAAAGCAAACCAGGAGAAGAACTGAACTACAGCCAGCTTTTTCATCGTGTCAGGAAGAAAATTCAAATCATCCATCACTTCTACAAAACCATTTTTACTTTTTCTTTTCTGGAGAAGGCCGGCAACCAACTGGCATATTCCAAATGCAGCCACACCACCCGTTAACACATACAATTCTTTTTCCAACTTATTATCAGCCGATGAATTATACAAATAAAGTCCGGCAGTTAATACAAGTCCGATAAATGTCCATATCGCTCCCTTTTTAGAAAAAGTTGCTGCAGGTGTTTTAATATGAACCCCGTTATCATTTTCTCCAATTTCACCAAATGATTTTAGTTGCTCCGGAGAATATTCTTTAGTTGTAAACACCGTGTAGGAAATAGCAGCTATATATACAATAGCACCAACAATAAATGAAATCTTGAGTGAATCCGGAATTACACCTTCTGCTGCTTCGTTAGCAACACCAAACTTTGTAAGCAAATAAGGTAATAGAGATGAAATAACCGCACCAACACCAATAAAAAAACTTTGCATTGCAAAACCAG
>JAJAZO010000397.1 GCA_026785745.1 Chitinophagaceae bacterium
CCATTGTTATTTACATCGGCTTCGGCATTGGCCTGCTCAATATTTATCTTTTTACCAAGCAAGGACTTTTTCTTGATCCACAATTTGGTTTATACAACGCCTTTATTGCTATCGCTACCGTGATGATGGCTTTTGCCAACCTGGCCATGCCATCTTATATCTACAAATTCTATCCCTATTATAATGATCATTTACCTGTTAAAAAAAATGACCAGGCCACGATAGCTTTAATAACAGGCACAATTGGATTTGTGCTGGTGCTGGTTGTCGGTATAGTTTTTAAAGAATTTGTGGTTAAAAAATATGGCACTAATGCACCAGAGATTGTTGCTTATTATAACTGGATTTTTCCCCTGGGATTTGGCCTGATGATTTACACCATTCTTGAAGCATATACCTGGCAGTTGCACAAATCTGTTTTCACCAGTTTTTTAAAAGAAGTGCTGTGGCGGTTATTTACAACGGTGCTTATTGTTCTTTTTGCAACCGGTGTTATTGATAATTTCGACCTGTTCATCAAATTATTTTCTCTAAGCTATCCATTTATAGCAGCAGTGCTTTTGGTTTACCTGGTTGCCACTAAAAAAATTCATTTTACTTTCAAACTAAGTAAGGTCACCCGGCGGTTGTCTAAAAGTATTTTGCGTCTTTGTTCATTTGTATATACCGGCTCTCTCATTTTTACGATCTCATTTGTATTCGATTCCCTGGTTATCAGCTCTGTATTGGATGATGCACTTACCAAACTGGCTGTTTATTCCGTAGCACAGAATATTTCTTCGATGATACAAGTGCCGCAACGGGGCATTATTGCCGCTTCCATTGCACATTTATCAAAAGCCTGGAAAGACAAGAACAAGCAGTTGATACAACGCATCTATCAGCGATCATCCATCAATCAATTGATTTTTGCCTGCGGCTTATTTTCCTTAATCATCCTCAGCTTTACAGATGCAGTAACAACTTTCCAATTAAAAGGCACTTACCTCGATGCTTATTATGTTGTCATCTTATTAGGGCTTGCCAAAGTAGTAGACATGGGTACCGGTGTAAATGCACAGGTAATAGCCACATCCACCTTTTGGCGTTTTGAAATGATCAGCGGAGTGCTGCTGTTAGCCATCATGATGCCGCTTAGTTATTTTATGACCAAAGAGTTTGATATTATCGGTGCCGGGTTAGCCAATCTTATTTCTATTACTATTTACAATGCTATCCGTATTATTTTCCTATGGAAGAAGTTTCGTTTTTTCCCATTTACCATTCAATCGCTTTACACTGTATTACTGGCCGGGGCTTGTTACGGCATTTGTCACTTTGCATTTATGAACATACATGGGCTGGCCGGAATGTTCCTGCGAAGTATTGTATTTATTCTCCTGTATGCAGCAGGTGGTATTTACATAAAACTATCACCCGATATTCAACCGGTGATACTGACCATTAAAAGAAGATTGGGAATAAAGAAAGATTAATTGCTGACGATCTCTTTGTTATCAATTCTGCCTGCTCCATAAAAACGCTTCAGGTAATAAGACTCAAAAATATCATTCACCATTACTCCTCTTGAGACGGAGGCATGCATGAATTTGTTATTACCAAGGTAAATACCAACATGTGATACGCCGCTTCCATTTGTATTGAAGAAAACTAAATCTCCTTCCTGCAATTCTGTAGTAGAAATCTTACGGCTTATCCTGTACTGGTCTCTTGATACTCTTGGTAATGCGATGCCATACACGGCAGAATAAACCGCCACTGTAAATCCTGAACAATCAACACCGCTCTTGGTATTTCCGCCTGTACGGTAGCGGACACCATACCATTCATCTACATTCTCCAGTAATGCTTTGTTGGGCAATGACTCCACTTCAGTGTTCATTAAAACGGCATACTTCAGTTGTATAGATGAAACCGCTTCTACTACAGCATTTCTGCTGGCTATCAATTGTGATATTTCGTCTGCCTCCTGCTTTTGTGCAGGTGTTTCAGCAACATCAAAGCTGCGGGTATTGCTGGTCATTGCTAACTGGGGCTCAGGCTTTACTTCTGTTTTATCGGAAACTATCTGGGGGGTGATTGAGATATCATCAATAAACTTTACCTGCGAATTTTTTGTATCGGTTACCGAAGACACCTGCCTGTTACTGGTAAAATTCAGGGATTTAATTGCTGTGCAACTGCTCAGGAAAAAAATAAATGCTACTGCTGGTAATATTTGCTTAACCATTACGTCTTTCGTTTAAAGATGATTTCATGGGGTTTTTCAATCTTTTCACTTCTCTACCATAATTCATTATGATAGTGGATTTTTTTACCGGAACCGGGCAAAAATATAGGGAAATGTCCAAAAAAAATCACAATCTGTAAACGAATTTCCCCAACATAAATTGCAATTGACCTAAACACCTGTAACAAAGTGATTTAGAAATATTAGCAGGTTGAAGATATTGACCGAAATCACCTTAATTTACAGGGGCAAATTTTAACCTTTCACCCATTTTTCCCAGCTATGCAAGTATTATTATCCCTTATCACCTTTTCCTTCCTTACTACGGGCTGTCAAAGCTCTGTCAGCACTAAAAAAATTGCCGATGATTCGTTGGCTAAAAAAGCTATTAAAGACACCATTCTACCCAATCCACCACTTAAACCTTATGATTATATTGAATATGAGAAAAAAGAAGTGCTGAATGCCGCAGGAGGTACCAAATCTGTTCTTTTCAATACAAATGGTTCAAAACTATATGCCATGAACCTCGAAGGAATGAGTGTTTATGAATTTGACCAGGCAAGCAGGAAACTAACCCGTGAGTTTAAGTTTACCCCAACAAGAGGGATGGGCTGGGATTATAATAAAAGCCGTCCTATTGCTTCTTTTCAGGAAAAACCGGTGGAAGCTTGTTTCAGTCATGATGACAAGATACTTTGGGTATCACTTCATAATGCTGATGGGATTGTACCAATTTGGGTAAATGATTTTTCAAAAAACAATGCTGTTAATTCTGCTGAGCAAAAAACTAAACCAGTAACAGTTATTTATCCCGGTGAGGCTAAAAAAGATTCATTCCGGGTGCCGCTGATAGAGACGGGCAAGACTCCAAAAGTAATTTCAAGAACTGCCGATAGTAAATTTTTATTGGTGAGCAACTGGCATTCCAGGAACACCAGTGTATTGGAAATGAATGATACTGCACTGCCGTACGGAAAAGTCATCAGCACTGTTACCGTATCTGCCATTCCAAGAGGTATTGCTGTAGATGATAAAAATGGTAAATCATATATCGCCATCATGGGCGGTGCCAGTTTGAATGTAGTGGATAACAAAACCTGGCAAAGTGAAAGCATAATGAATGTATGGAGCAGCCCCCGCCATATTGTGATGGACACCAGCGGTCATTTATTTGTGTCGTATAATAGTTTGGGAACTATTGCCTGTATTGATGTAGCCACGGGCAAACAATTATTTTCTGCTAAAACACATTCTCAACCCCGAACCATTGTGCTATCCAAAAACCATAAGTTCATTTTTGTTACTTGTTATACCAGCGACTTTGTAGATGTGTACAAAATCAATTCCGACAACTTTGAGAAAGTGGCATCTTTGCCATGTGGCGGCCACCCGGTTGGTGTGGATATATTTGAAAATGATGAAAACCTAGAAGC
>JAJAZO010000398.1 GCA_026785745.1 Chitinophagaceae bacterium
ACCCAGTTGCATTTCACCTTTCTTGCTTTTTACAATCTTCCGTTGATTAGCAACAATGCCAACTGCCCAGCCATCAATGCGGCCATAACCACAGATAATTGTTTTACCATAGTCTGGTTTAAATTGCTCAAAAGAAGAAGCATCTTCCAATTCAGTATCGACTTTTCCACCTTGTTCCTTGTTCCTTGTCCCTTGATCCTTGTCTACAATCCTTTCAATCACATCCAGCATATCATACGGCTTACCATCATGCGGAAACATACCGTAGAGTTCTTCTGCATTTTTTGCCGGAGCTTTCGATGCTATTCTGTCAAAACCAGCTTTGGGTGTAGAGCCCAGCATGCCCATCATCTTTTTAATATGGTCCATGCATTCCTGTTCTGTCTTAAATTTATAATCTGCAATGCCCGATATCTCCGTATGCGTTACTGCACCGCCGAGAGTTTCATTATCTATGTCTTCACCAATGGCGGCTTTTACCAGATAAGAACCGGCCAAAAAGATAGAACCATTGCCTTCCACCATCAGTGTTTCATCACTCATGATGGGCAGGTAAGCACCACCTGCTACACAAGCACCCATTACTGCTGCTATTTGTGTAATGCCCATGCCACTCATGCGGGCATTGTTACGAAAGATGCGGCCAAAATGTTCTTTGTCAGGAAATATTTCATCCTGCATTGGCAGAAATACACCGGCACTGTCCACCAAATAAATAACGGGCAGATGATTTTCCATTGCCATCTCCTGCATCCGCAAATTCTTTTTACCGGTAATGGGAAACCAGGCACCGGCCTTCACCGTCTGGTCGTTGGCAACAATGATACATTGCCTGCCGCTTACATAACCCATACCGGCCACCGTGCCACCGGCAGGACAGCCGCCCTGTTCTTTATACATGTCAAAACCGGCGAAGGCACCCATCTCAATAAACGGATGGTCCTTATCTACGAGGTAGTCTATCCGTTCCCTTGGAGTGAGTTTATTTTTTTCGTGTTGTTTATCAATGGCTTTTTTACCGCCGCCTTCATATATTTTTTCCAGCCTGCGGCGCATATCGCTGAGGCTTTGTTTTAATACATCTTCGTTCTTATTAAATTCCAGATTCATATTAATAGCTGTTGAATGATAAAGATACCGTTACATCCCTGCCTGCCGAAGCCTTGGCGAAGGCAGGTTCGTTCTTATTGAATTCGAGGTTCATCGGTTGTTCGTTAGAAGACAAAGATAGTGGTGAATGCCGAGTGTGCAGCTTGAGCTAAAATCTCCGATGTAAAGGCATCCCTCCGGACAGTAAGGCAGGGAAATTTAATATCTTTAATGCTTAACAAAGGGGTCGAATTCGACTCCTTTCTCTTTCAGGCCGGAAGTAATTCCTTTCAGAAAAAATACCTGTTTGTGGTACTATGAGAAATTTTTCTGCCGATTATTTTTTTGTACTTTGAAAACTCTAACCACAACAACGATATGTCAAAATCCAAAACGATAATAGTAAAGGAAACTCCAATAACTATTATTGAAGTAGGGGAGCAGGATTATATTTCATTAACAGATATGGTTAAATCCTTCGGGGATGAAACAATAATTTATAATTGGATGCGGAACAGGAATACTGTTGAATTCCTCGGGCTTTGGGAGCAGATTTATAACCCCGTTTTTAAACCTGTCGAATTCGAGAGGTTTAAAACTGAAGCAGGATTGAACCGTTTCAGCCTCTCTCCCAAAAAATGGATTTAAGCTACCAATGCTATTGGTGTCATTTCAAAATCCGGCAGGTATGGCGGCGGCAAGAGAAGAGTGATACTTCGTTCTTTTTGAATTCAAGATTCATGATTGCAATTCGTTGAGAGGCAATGTTATCAGCAATATTGCTTTAGTACACTTCCCCGCCTGGGCGGGGTGAGTTAAGTTAATTAATTGCTACCAGAAAACGGGGTGGGTTTTGGTTGGTGTTTCGTTTGTACGCAGGTAACACTCTTCATAGCACGGTTATTAATGGTAAATAAATATGTTCAAAAATTAAACATTTATTTGTTTTAAATAAGAACTATTTATAAATTTGTGAAAACTTCGCAATTATGTCAACAACCCTTTCTCAAAAAGAAATAGGTAAAAGAATTATGCAACTTCGAAAAGCAAAGGGATTATCACAAGAGGAACTGGCAAAAAATATTACTATTTCAAGGTCTTCTCTTGTTCAGATTGAAAAAGGAAATCGTTATGTAGACATTCAGGAACTTCATAAGCTTTCGATTTTTTTGGAATTTTCTTTAGATGAATTTCTATCAAAGGATTTTAACAACCCTAAAAAGGAAGTACTGAAAGAAGAGAAAAAGAAAAAAACAGAAGAAAGAATCTCCATACCAGCCATGAGTGTTTCAAAATTTAGAAATATATTATTATACATCTTAGAGAAATGTGCAGGCAAGCCGAATGTTGGAGAGACGGTATTGTATAAATTATTATACTTCTCAGATTTTAATTATTATGAACTGTATGAAGAGCACCTGTCCGGAGCAAGGTATCGTAAACTACCCTATGGTCCTGTTCCAAAAAGATTTGAAACTATTGTAAATGCTATGATAGAAAAAGAGGAATTGAAAAAAATTAAAACAGAGTATTACGACAAGACTCAGACCCGGTATATACCTCTGACAAAGCCTGACCTGACAAAATTAAAAGCAAGTGAAACAGAAGTAATTGACAGGGTCATTGAACAGATGAGTGATTGGTCTGCAGCTGCCATCAGTAACTATTCTCATAACGATATGCCCTGGAAGGCATCAAAAGAAGGCGAGGAGATTAATTATGAGCTTGCTTTTTACAGAGATGCGCCGTACAGCGTCAGGAATTATGGAAACGAAATAGAAGAGCCATGATATTTGAAGAACTGGACGAATATAAAAAAGACCTGAAGCAACTGCTAAAAAAATACCGCACCCTTGTTGATGACCTGGAGGTGGTAAAAAAAGTGTTAGCAATAAACCCGGATGAAAGGCCACCATTCAGTTATCGTATTAGTGAACTCGGATTGTTGACCTGCGTAATTAAAGTGAAAAAAATTGCTTGCAAGGCTTTAAAGGGCAGGGGAGTTAATAGTGGATTACGGCTTATTTATGCCTGGTTTGAAAAAGAAGAAAGAATAGTTTTTATTGAGATTTATCATAAGAATGATAAAGACGTAGAAAATAAGGAAAGAATAAACAACTATTTTAAATAACGTTGCGGTTAAATTCGAGGTTCATGATTGCAATTCGTTGAGGGGCAAAGATAAGGCTTGCCCGCCTTAGCCATAATTCATGTGTTTGGCGAGAAGAAAATATCAAATACGGCTTAAGAAAGCTAGTGAAGAAGCTGCAACACTAATTTCACACCACTGCTTTATCTTTACATATAAGATTGGCTATGGAAGAAAACATTGCGATATTGATGGCTGATCTGTCGGGTTATACAGCCCTTACAGAAACACATGGATCTGATTCTGCTGCAGACTTGGTGGAAGAATATATTGAAATGGTGAACGATAGTTTAGTTGCGGACTGCCACTTGCACCAAACTGTTGGCGACGAAGTGATCATCGTTTCTTCTTCACCTGATTATCTTCTGTCTACGGCTATCCTGCTGATGCAAAAGGCCCATGATAAACATAATTTTCTGCAACTGCACGGCGGTTTGCATTATGGAAAAATATTAAAACGTAACGATAATTATTTTGGCACTACGATCAACCTTACATCCCGCATTACCAATACTGCGCATCCCGGCACTTTCTGTTGTTCGGAGGATTATGTAAATGCATTGAAAAATAACGATAGTATCACTTTTACTTCAAAGGGGAGAAGCAGCTTTAAAAATATAAGTGAGGATATCCATTTGTTTGAACTGGATATCTTGAACCCCAATAAGTTTTCTGTTGACCCTGTCTGCAGGATGCTGATTCATAAAGAGAAAAAAGCAGTTCCTCATCCCAATGCACCGAATATTTTCTTTTGCTCTGCCGGGTGTCTGGATATTTATACGAAGAAAGAGTTTACTTAATCCCTCCGCCCTTTCTGGTTCTAACGTGTCCGACTTTGGCGGATCCTGCAGCTTTTAAGCCGTGGAAATTTATCAGGTTTTAAAGCCAATTTGCTAAAGTTTCCCAAAATAACTTAAGTAACACTTTTTTATATTGTAATACTTTTATACATTTGGTTACTAAAATTTAAAGTATGGAAACTTCTGTGTTAACTTCAAAAGGACAATTGCTGATACCAAAGCGGCTGCGTAATAAATATGGT
This sequence comes from Chitinophagaceae bacterium, assembly GCA_026785745.1. Classification (GTDB taxonomy): domain Bacteria; phylum Bacteroidota; class Bacteroidia; order Chitinophagales; family Chitinophagaceae; genus JJ008. Next base: position 4,281 of record JAJAZO010000398.1, read on the forward strand.
ATAGAATCAGGCGTAAAGATTGTTTTTGAAGAAAAGGATGGTGCTGTAGTGATAAGGCCTATGAACAAGGAGTATTTCAATGCTTTCCGGGGAATATTAAGCTCTACCGGTAACCTGAAAGATGAAATGAAAAAAATGAAGACAGAAGAAAAGCAGTTGGAAGAACGAAAACTACGCCTGCATAAAACCAGCAAAAGAAAATAAAGAGTATGGCTAATTTCATTTTAGATAGTTATGCCTTGCTGGCTTTTTTCAGGAATGCAGAAGGGGCTGATGCCGTGGAAAAGTTGTTGCATGAGGCTGCAGAAAATAAACATGAGTTATATATACCGGTGGTG
>JAJAZO010000399.1 GCA_026785745.1 Chitinophagaceae bacterium
ATATCTTTCTTGATGATAATATTATTCCCGTCAAGAGAACAATTAATCAATGGGAATTTCTTAATACACCGAACAATAGCTTCAATGAACAATGGGGTGAAAGTAATTTTAGTACCTTCTCTTTTTTCAAATTCCTTCTTTTCCCTGTCTCTCCATTGTACCAGGTTGGTAACATCTGCTTCTGTAAAACTGGTAACATGTGGACTCGTTTGCTTGCTTCTTACCATGTGGTCGGCAATAAGTTTCCGCATCCTGTCCATTTCTATTATTTCAACATTACCGCTATAAGTAGTTAGTTGCTGATTATTATTAGTTTGTTGTTGCTGCTCTACTCGGGAAACAGGAATGACCATTGGTTCATTCATAGTCCTTACTTCTGAACGTTGACCACCGGACTTCCGATGGCTCACAAATTGCAAAATATCTTTCTTTGTCACCCTTCCTTCATTACCTGTTCCAGGAATGTTTTCAAGTTCTGACATACTTACTCCTTCGCTGGCTGCAATATTTAATACCAATGGAGAATAGAAGTGGTTGGAAGAGCCATTATTAGTTTGTGGTTTATAATTGGCGGTTTGCAGCTGTGCCGTTTCCACTACCACCGCATGCTGGGCAGGCTGACTATCTGTTTCTTTAGCCGGGGTTGATATCACAGGTTTTGACGCTACTGTTTCTGCCACACCAGTTCTTATTTTAGCAATCACCGTACCGACAGGAACCACGTCATTCACATTAAACAGAATGGCTTCAATTACACCTGCAGCAGTGCTTGGCACTTCACTGTCCACTTTATCAGTTGCAATGTCAAGGATAGTTTCATCCATTTGCACGGTATCGCCGGGTTGTTTATGCCATTTCAGCACAGTTGCTTCCATGATGCTCTCACCCAGTTTCGGCATTATTAAATCAACAACAGCCATAATATTTTTATTTGTTTACCAGCAACAGAATATAGCTCATCGTCCCTTGCAATCTTTGATTTGTTATGATTTTTTCTTTCAGTGAAAGAGAAAATCATAATCACCCTTCATCTGGAGTAACACGGATGAACAGGAAAGACAAGCATTTCTTAACCGGCCAAAGGTAATGATTTGGTTATAATCAGGCTATCAACTGTTAGCCAGTATAAATTTTCTAAGAAAATTGAGTGCATTATTTGCAGTTATGGTAATATTTCGTTGCCTGTCAAACCGGAGATTTAGTTTCAGGGTTTCCACTTTTTCTTTGTTGCCTGCCGCAATCCATACAGTGCCGGCCGGTTTTTCATCCGTACCGCCATCAGGCCCCATAATGCCGGAAGTAGCCAGGGCAAAATCCACATTCAGTTCATTTATTGCACCGCTTACCATTTGTTTTACTGTTTCTTCACTTACCGCACCTTCACTTATTAATGTATCATGCTTTACTCCCAGTACATTTTCTTTTACTTCATTGGCATAGCTAACTATGCTGCCTTTATAATAGGCTGATGAGCCGGCAATGCTGGTAATTAAATGAGCAATATAACCACCTGTACAGCTTTCGGCTGTTGCCATCGTTTTACCTTTTACTTTTAATAGCTGTCCAATCACCACTTCCAGCCCTACATCTTTATTGGTAACAAGAAATTCTTTTACCAGTTCCTGCAATTGTTCAAAATAAGGTGCCAGTTCTTTCTCCACTTCATCTTTATTATTTCCCTGCGAGGTCAGTCTTAGTTTCACCATACCATAATTGGGCAGATAAGCCAATTTGATATGTGGTGGGAGGGCAGGTTCAAAATCTTTCAATAGTTCAGCCAGCATAGATTCTCCTTGCCCGAATGTAAAGGCAGTTTGGTGAACGATGGCCGGCAAAGTGAATGTTGAAAGCAATCTTGGAATTACTTCATTTATCATTAAGCCTTTCATTTCATGTGGTACACCGGGTAGAGAGATAAATACGGCCCCCCCACCCCCCGCAGGCGGGATTTTGTTCTCCGACAGTTTGGTATTTCTTTCTTTAAGCCGGAGAACAATAGTGTTGATTACATTATCTGTATCATTAAGAACTTGTTCGTTAGTAAATCGAAGAACTTCAAAGCCAAGCTTGTTCAAATCTTTTGTTCTTTCTTCATCGCTGATTTTATTTTCTGTTATTTGATGATATAAACCGTCAACTTCAATAACTAATTGTTCTGAAAGACAGACAAAATCAGCTATGTAGTTAGAGATGATATGCTGTCGTCTGAATTTAAATCCTGCCATTTTTTTAACCCGTACTACACCCCACAATATATTTTCAGCTTCTGTAGGATTGCTGCGGTGAGTAACAATAAATTCTTTTAGCAATCCGTAAATCATTGGATCGGCTTTCAGATACTTGTCATGTTTCTTTGCATTATCAGGTTTCAGATCCCCACTGCGGGGTGCGGGGGGGCTGAACCACATTCCCGGTGCAGTTCCCCTTGCATTATGCAACACCGTGCATACATCCGGCACTTCAGCCTGCTTCATGTTCCGTTCCAGCATGGGGCCTGACCTGCGAAAAACAACTTCAAAAAGATACTTAACATGTTTTAGTACACCTTCATTTACTACAAGATTGCCGCCGAAATATTTACAAAGCAGTGGTTTGGTAATATCATCTGCTGTTGGGCCAAGGCCACCGGTAATGATAATAATATCTGATTGCTGACCTTCTTCATCAAGTGCATCCCAGATATCATCATACACATCTCCCACTGCCACCCGGCGACGCACCCACACACCGATTTTATTCAGTTCCTGGGCAATAAAGGCGGAGTTTGTATCAATAGTCTGACCTATCAGCAGTTCATCTCCGATGGTGATGATGGAGGCATTGATTTGTTTCAAATGAATTTCTTTAGTTTAATCTTCAATTTTTACATCTTCATATACATCTTTCAATAGAAGTGTAAGCCCAATAGTTGATAGAACAAAACTGTCGTGGAGTTGCTTGAATTCAGATAGTATCCAGGTGTTGTCAGAATTGCGGGTATATATTTCTATACTGATGGATAAAGAATCGATGGTAATATATTCGTTCAGGGTATTTATGCTCCGATAGAGCATGAACTTGGAACCTCTGTCATAGTCCTTGGTTGATTTGGAAAGCACTTCAATGATTGCGGACGGTTTAACAATTGTATCTTTTTCTTCATCATTAGTTTCCGGCTTGCCACATATAATAGAAAAATCAGGATAGGTATAGAGAGTGTTTTCTGGTACATGAATCCGCAAATCACTCCCAAACATATCGCAGGGCTTCCCTTTAAGGAAGGGGAGAACAAGGGTGTTGATGTTTTTTACTATAACATTATGTTCCCAGGATGCTCCTGACATCGCAAACACCTCTCCTTTATAATACTCATGTTTTGTATCCGAAGCCCTTTCCATTTCCAAATATGTTTCCTGGGAAACAAAATTGAACTTCGGTGCCGGTTCTTTAACTTCATTTTCCATATTCCAAATTTAATTCTTTTTAGTTTTGATTAAAAGTAATTCTATGAAGTGGCTCATCCCTTGTGCTTTATCTCTTTTACCTTTCATTACAACTGCTCAGACTGTTACTCAAAAATTGCAAAAAGCCTTTCAGCGGTTTGAAAGCGACAGCCAGTTAAAACATGCTATCAGTTCTTTGTATGTGATTGAGGCTGCAACCGGACAGGTAGTATTTGATAAAAATTCACAGGCGGGTTTGGCAGGAGCTTCTACACAAAAGATTATTACTGCGGCAACGGCGTTTGAGTTGTTGGGGAAGGATTATGAATATGTAACAAAATATTCTGTTGATGCTACAAAGGCTGGAGATATTATTATTTGGGCA
>JAJAZO010000400.1 GCA_026785745.1 Chitinophagaceae bacterium
CACAAAGACGGTGACCTGTTTATCAATAGAAAGAAAGCCTCAGAACAGACTTACAGCAAGTACCGCAATTTCCTGGAAAAGCATAAAAAATTCAACATCGAAAAAAGTGATGATGATTTTGATATAGATATGGATTAATATCTGTGTTTGCCCCGACTAGCCATGAAAAACAAAAAGCCCCGTCTCGTTTAAACGAGACGGGACTTTTTTTTATAAAAAAATTTAAACTTAAATTAGAAATCAGAGAAGTGGAAAGGCGAAGGCATAATTTCAAAATCACTGCTTTCAATCATTTCTATATTCAACTGAAAGGCTTCGTTTGTTTTTATCACCACTTTTTCTTTAGTAATTTTCTTGAAACCATTTTTTTCAAAAATGAATTTGTAAGTACCTGGCTTTAATTCATCAAAGGCATATTCTCCATCCTCTTCAGTCAGTACCACTTTTTCTTTCTTAGAAATTAATATAGCCGTTACGCTAACATCTTTTAAAGGCTTCTTAGTCTCCGAATGAAGAACTACCCCGTTCACTTCATCTTTTTTTCCATCGCCGGGACCACCATCGCTGGCTTTAGCTACTGCGAATCCCAAGAGGGAAATTGCCAGCATAAATAATTTTCGTTTCATTTTACTTATTTTGAATGGCTTTACTAATACCCCTTCAACACTTTTCGTTTCCAGTTCTGGTGGTGTTCGATAAAATTAAAGCATTTTCACCGGATTGGCCAAACCGTTTGTAAACTCTTCCCACACATTTCTTACAATATCCCCGGCTGGCAAAATACCATCCAGCAAAGCACTTACCTGCCCTATTTCCAGTTCGCCTTCGGCCAAATCTCCTTCAAACATTCCCTTTTTGGCCCTTGCTCTTCCTAACAACGTATGTAATTCCTCTGCCGTTGCTCCATTCAACTCTGCCTCCTGTACTTTTTTAAAAAAATCATTTTTCATCAACCGCACAGGTGTCAGTTGTTTCAATGTTAGCTGCGTATCTCCTTCCTGGGAATTAATCACTATATTTTTAAAATTGATATGAGAAGAAGCCTCTTCACTTGCCACAAACCGGCTACCCATCTGCACTCCTTCTGCACCCAGTACCATGGCAGCCAGCATTTGTTTTCCATCTGCTATTCCACCTGCGGCAATCACCGGAATGTTAACTGCATTCACCACAGCAGGAATCAACACCATCGTTGTTGTTTCTTCTCTGCCGTTATGTCCACCTGCTTCAAACCCTTCGGCTACCACAGCATCACATCCCGCATCTTCAGATTTCTTTGCAAATTTTGAAGAGCTAATTACATGAACAACGGTAATTCCATTTTGTTTGAGAATACTTGTCCATGTTTTCGGATTGCCGGCGGAAGTGAAAACTATTTCCACTCCTTCTTCCAATATAATTTGAATATGCTTGTCAATATCAGGATACAGTAAGGGTACATTTACACCAAAGGGACTGTTAGTAGCGGATTTACATTTACGGATATGTTGCCGTAAGATATCAGGATACATCGAACCGCTGCCTATGATTCCTAATCCTCCGGCATTGCTGACAGCACTGGCCAACCGCCAGCCGCTGGCCCATATCATTCCTGCCTGGATGATGGGATATTCGATATGAAGGAGTTTGGTAATTCTGTTGGAGAATGAAGTGGCTGCCATGCAAATATTTTATCAAAATTAAGTTCTAACTTTAAAATAAAAAGTATGGAAAAGATACTTAAAGAAGTGAAGAAATTGACGAACAATCAAAAACTCAAACTTTACAATACACTTCAAAAAGATTTATACACTCCCGACGATACTGCAAAAAAAGACCTCACCCCAGAACAATGGAAAAAAGTCGCCTCACGACTCAATGAACTCGAAACAGGCAAGGTAAAAGGCATTTCGCTGAACGACCATCTGAAATGGCTAAAGCAAAGGAGAAATGTCGTATAAGTTAATCTTCCATCCTGATATTCACCCGGAAATTGATGATGTTCTCCTAAAATATGAAGCCCTCAACCATGCACTGGCACTTGACTTTGAATCAGAACTGAAAAATGCTACGAAAGAATAGCCGCTAATCCTCTTTATTACTTTATCCTTCATAAAAGACTTAAAATCCGGAGAGCTCTATTAAAAAGATTTCCTTACAAAATTATTTTTCAGGTTCAAAAGAATAAAACAATCTGGATTGTGGCATTAACACATCAAAGAAGAAGTAATTATTGGATAAAACGGCTCAGGTATTTATCCTAAGTCAATACTCGTATTATCACCGATATTGAGTGACCGGGTTTCACCCCGAAGATTGGTGTCGCTGCCGATAACAGAATCATCCAATACAATATCAAAAAGGTTAGAAAAAGAACCGATGATAGAATTTTTTACAATGGAGTAGTCAATGGTTGCATTTTCCCCAATGGATACATTCGGCCCGATAATAGAATTTTTTATTGTACAATTAGCAGCAATGCTTACTGGGTGAACGATTACTGTATTTTCAAACTGTGCGGCATCTGTTTTTACAGCAAATTTTTTGAGCAGAATGGCATTTGATTCCAGCAAGGTTTCCTTGCGGCCACAATCAAACCAGTTTTCTACTTTAAATGATTGAAACCTTGCTCCGGCCTGAATCATACAATCCAGTGCATCTGTCAAACTATACTCACCATGACTGCGAAGCCCCTGCCGGATATTATTTTCCAGGCACTGAAACATTTGCTCACTTTCCTTGATTTTATAAACACCTACCAACGCCATATTTGATTTTGGTATCTGTGGCTTTTCTACCACATGGCTGATGAACTGATCATCTTCAATTTCTGCTACACCAAAATCCCTTGGGTCATCCACCTTCCGCACCCCAATCATAGAAAAAGGGCTGTTTACCACTTCCTGCACATCGTATTCACAAATCGTATCCCCAAGTACCACAAACACTTCATCCTGGGCCACAATATTCCTGGTTAGCCGGATGGCATGACCCACACCTTGTCTGTCCACCTGGTGTACATAGTGGGCTTTCAGTTCCGGGTATTTGCTTTTTACATAATCCTGTATCTTATCACCAAGATATCCGACGATGAAAACAAACTCATTAATCCCGGCTCCTTTCAACTGGTCAATAATAATACTGAGAACCGTCTTTCCTGCAAGCGGAATGAGTGCTTTAGGCTGAGTGTAACTATGTGGACGCAACTTGGTGCCTGCGCCGGCTACTGGTATAATGGCTTTCATTGATGAACCGCAGTGGTTTGGTAACTAATTAAAAGCCAACGAAAGTAAGGATTTTGAAATAAACAAAAATCCGGGCTTGAAAACCCATTACATCAGCTTCTAACTTACTTTTGCATCAGTATTAAATTGTGTTACTAACTCTGGTAATTCTGTACATCGTTCTGTTGCACAGTTTATCCTGAGGTACGAAGAACACTCTTGTACTTCCTCTTCTCTACTCAACAATATCACCGCAGAGAACATGAGAAAAGGAGACAGCGCAGAGTATCTCTGCGTTTACTCAATATACTCTTTTTCTCAGCGGTTAAATAAAATGCAAAGAGACACACTTGTTTTCGATTTAATCAACAAAGAACTGGAACGACAACGTAATGGCATTGAACTAATCGCTTCTGAAAATTTTACATCCTTACAGGTAATGCAGGCCACGGGCACCTGTCCTACCAATAAATATGCAGAAGGCTATCCCGGCAAACGTTACTATGGCGGCTGCGAAGTAGTAGATGAAATAGAAACACTGGCCATCGAAAGGTTAAAGAAAGTTTTCAATACAAGTTGGGCTAATGTACAACCACACAGCGGCGCTCAAGCCAATGGTGCTGTTTTTTTAGCTGTAATGAAACCGGGAGAAAAAATTTTAGGTCTTGATTTAAGCATGGGTGGCCACCTTACACATGGCAGCCCCGCCAACTTCAGCGGCAAAACATACCAGGCATTACATTACGGTGTTACCAAAGATGGCATTGTAGATTATGACCATCTTGAAGCAACTGCCAGAAAAGAAAAACCAAAAATGATTATCTGCGGAGCCTCTGCCTACAGCCGTGATTGGGATTATAAACGCATCCGTGTTGTGGCTGATGAAATTGGGGCGGTTGTGTTGGCTGATATTGCCCATCCGGCAGGATTGATTGCTTCTGGATTATTAAACGACCCGTTTGACCATTGTCATATCGTTACTTCAACAACGCACAAAACATTGCGGGGGCCAAGGGGTGGCATCATTACCCTTCGTCATGATTTTGAAAACCCATGGGGCATCAAAGACCCAAAAGGAAATACAAGACTCATGAGCCAGTTGCTCGACCTTGCCGTTTTCCCCGGCACACAAGGCGGACCATTGGAACATATTATCGCTGCTAAGGCAATTGCCTTTGGTGAGATACTGGATGGCTCATTTAAAGCTTACGGGCAACAAGTAATCGCCAATGCGCAGGCAATGGCCAAAGCATTTGTAGCAAGAGGTTACCAGCTAATCAGCAACGGAACAGACAATCACCTTAAGCAGATTGACCTGCGAAATAAGAACCTTACGGGTAAAAAAGCACAGGAAACATTGGACAAAGCACATATAACCCTCAATAGAAATGCAGTGCCGTTTGATGATAAATCGCCGTTTGTTACTTCCGGTATCCGGGTAGGTGTGCCTGCGGTAACCACCCGTGGTATGGAAGAAGTACACATGGAAACAATTGTAGCAATGATTGACAAAGTATTGATGAACGCCGATGATGAAGCTGTAATTGCCGATGTAAGGAATGAAGTGAAAACATTTATGCAACAGTTTCCATTATACCCTGAATTAGTATAAGTAAGAATTTTTGAAAATCCTGCTTTTTTGTACTTTTACAACAATGAGGCTTTCGGATAAAGAAATACAGATTATCAAAGACAATATCTTACGTATTGATAAGGACGCAGCCATCTATCTCTTTGGATCAAGAAAAGATGACAAAGCCAAAGGCGGTGATATTGACCTATTAATAATTTCAACAAAAATAGGATTTGAGGAAAAAGTAAAAATAAGAGCAGGTATTCTAAGCCAAATAGAAGAACAGAAAATAGACCTTATAATAACAAAAGATTTTTCCAGTACTTTCTCAAAGCTTATTCAACCACAATTGAAATGCCTTCATCCAATCTTATAAAACTTTGGGAAGAAACCCTGGTGCCAGTACAAGATGCAGCCGGGCACTTGTACATTTCTTATGAAAGGTGTAAGAGCATTTCGTCTTTAGTTGGTTATTCAGAAAATGAATTAATAGAACTGGAAGCCTATACCCGAAGATTTGCCCGCCTTTGTGATTTAATAACACAAAAATTATTAAAAACTATCGAACGGTTAGACAGCGAAACTCCCGGAACAGTAAGAGACCGGATAAATAATAGTGAAAAAAAAGGGATTGTACCGTCCGCAGAAACATTGCTGGAAATACGGGATGTACGAAATACAATTGCACATGATTACGAGGGAGAATCCTTTGCGGCAATTATTTCTTTTGCAGTGTCAAATACTCCAGTTCTTCTTACGATAACTGAATTGGCAAAAGAATATTGCATAAAATTCAAATAGACAGCCCTCATTTAAAACAACAAATAATAAATAATGATTCAGCGTCAGCAAACCCTTTGGTTATTACTCGCCACCCTGGCAGCGTTACTAACCTTTATGTTCCCTTTTGTTACCGGTAAGGGATTGGAAAAAAATATTGAGACAGAGAAAGTAATAAAAGCCGGCAGTGATTTTCTGCTGCTGATATTTACCGGGGCTTCACTGATCCTGTCTTCAGTCACTATTTTTCTTTATAAAGACCGAAAGCTACAGATGAAACTTTGCCTGCTTGGATTATTATTATCCGTGGTCATCATTATTCTCTACATCTTACAGATGAATAAGCTTACAAAATCTACTTTAGCCCTCTTTAGCATTTTACCTTTTGCAGTAGTTGTTGGTTATTTTATGGCTTTCCGCAATATCAGGAAAGATGAAAAACTGGTGAAATCGCTGGACAAATTGCGTTAACCGTGGTTTATTCCCGGAATGAAATAGGCTTATTTAACAATAAAGGTTTTTACCTGGCTTTGATTGCTATCAGTGATGCGCAGGCTATAAACTCCCGGTTTCGTATTGGAGGGTAAATTAATCACCTGGCTCAATGAACCACCGTTATACTCAAATGCCTGGCTATGAATATTTCTGCCTGTCATATCATAAACCTGTACCTGGTATTTACCTTTTGCTGAAGCAGACATCTTTAAAACCAACCGGTTCCCCTCAACAGGATTTGGATAAATGGTAAGTGTTGAATGTCCTTCAGGGTCTATTTTCACAGTTGAGCTGTAGTTAACATTACCATCAGTGCCTACTGCTCTGATACGATAAAAAACACTTCCATTTAATGGTGAAGTATCCAGCCAGTCATAGCTTGCTTTATTACCATTATTTACTGTTGCATGTTGCTGGCTTACTCTTATAAATTGTATGGCATTTAAGGAACGTTCAATCTCATAATGATTAATCTCTGTTTCAGCAATATTGGTCCAGTCCACTCTTACCCCTCCCTGCTGAAGAGAAGCCGTGATGGATGTAAATTTTACCTGGAGAGGATTAGAAGTAGCGCCGGTGCTTCCCAATGTAAAAGGACTGAAAACTGAAACTCCATTGTGGGTGATGGTTCCGCTGGATACATTGCCTGTAGTTGAGTTCTTTCCATGTGTATCCCAGCTGGTCCCGTTAAAATGGGCAATGGTTAAAGTAGTAAGATCAGTTACATAGGCAGCCGCATTACAATTGCTGTAACCGTTCCAGGAAAGAGTGACATTCAAAGTTGAAGAACCGGTAGTACGATCCAGGTTCCAGTAATCGCAATTACTGATAAAATTTAGTCCCGCAGCCGTTATGGAACCCAATGCCGTACCCGGGCTTCGCATATACTCGGCGGTATAAGCATCTGTGACTACTGAAGGAGCAGAGATGCCAATCAGCATATAGCCAGTCCCTGACTTACCCACCGGAAATGTAAACGCATCATTGCCGATCTTTCTTACCGGGCCATTTACATACGCCGTATAGCTGGCGCCAGTTGCAGTAGCATTATCATTTAGTATCAGCAGATTGGTTGATGTAGTTGTTAACACAGATGAATTCAGCGTAAAGATTCCATTGACATTTATCACACCGGTTGCCGTTTTCGAACTGGTGGAAACCGTTAAATTATTGAATGTAAAAGAAGGGATGTTCTGAGCACTGCTGCCATTAAAATTAACAGTTGAACTGGTTAGAACATAATTCCCGGAACTAAAACTCGCTGATGGCGTAAAGGTCCCTGATACACGGATCGTACCGCTATTGGCCAGCGTTACACTATTCGTTGACCTTGCGCCGCTGATCGTCAGGTTGAAATAATTCAACGCATTCACCGACTGAGCCCCGGTTGCAAAATAGTCAACGGTCAGGTTGGTCAGTGTTTTATTGCTAATGGAGTATTGAGTAATAAAATCGGCCGTGGCCGTTGTTCTTGTTACCTGTGCCGTACCACTTCCTGTTATTGTACCCGCACCGCTAAAAACATGAGCAGCGGCACCCGGTTTAAAAGTACCATTAACTGTGATAGTACCTCCTACACTAAAACTGACACCACTTGTGGTAGTTGTTGCTGAATTTATATTCAAATTATTAAAAGACGTAAAAACTGTTGCTGGAAGTGTATTTGTTGCTGTCATTTCTAAAGTTCCTGAACCAGGTGTCCATGTTGGTGTAGTTGCTCCCGTACCTAAAGCCAGACTACCTGTTTTTAATAACCCACCAGCGGTCATAATAATTTCGCATTTTATAGCACCAGAAATATTTTGATATAATGTTAATACGGTGCCACATATAAGTGTTGCATCACTAGCAAAAGTAAGCCTGCCCGTACGGTTATTTCCACCGCTAGTTTCACCTACATTTACATAAGTTGTTACAGTAAGTTGCGGATTAGTCCCACTAAATAAAATTTGTGCAGTCGAATTTGCCCCCTGCCCAATTTCAAGGCTGTTACAAGTGAAAACACCGTTTATTGTTACAATATGTGTACCGGTAATCACAACATCATCACCTGAAGCAGGTACATTTCCACCTACCCATGTGGAACCAGTCCCCCAGTTGTCAGTTCCTGCCGAGGTTATAATTGCAGCATTAACCAGTTGTGACAACAAGATGAATAATATAGCGACCCAAGTTTTCATTAGACACCTTCCTCAAAGGATTTGGTTTTTTATTATATAGCATTAAAGGTATATAATGTGTAAAAATATACATCTCTAAAAAAACCTAATGGTATTACCTTATCTGTCAATCAATTTGAGTAGTTATTCATTTAGGGCTCGTATAATTACGAATAATGGCCCCGGGAAAGCAAATAAATGTTCCGCTTTGTAATTTCCATGCAAATACTTTTTTGCATTTTTTCAACTTAAGGCTTCAGCATGCCGGTACTAAAATTCAAAAACAATTTGCTATTACTGAATAGTCTGTATAAATTTGATATAACGTTTTCTCCTTCCAATTTTATCCCCTGAATATCCCCCTGTCAATTAACGATTATCCATTCCTTTGAACCTCGTTCATTACGGTTTAGAATTACAATAAACATCAAGGCCTGAGCAGCCGGATTTTATTTTTAATGGAATGGTTATGACAATTAAAAATTTATTTTTTGCAGCGTTCGTGTTGCACCTGCAGTTGCAAGTGAACGGACAATTTTATTCTACGTCTTCTGCATCCACCGGGGCTGAAATTATTGTACCGGTAGGAACTGAAAAGTCAGGGGATATGATAACTGGAAGTTTTTATTCTTCTAAGGAGAGAAGTATAGTAGAGTTAAGTAGTACCGGGATACAGGTAAATGGGAAAAGCCCTTTTACTGATATGGAGAAAGCAGTGGTTCCGATCCTTCATGTAGTAAGTTCACAACAAGCTTACTCCATAACTTTTTCATACGATCAATTTATTAATAACCGGGATAATCGGGGGGAAACAATACGTATTGAATCAATTAATATTTTCCCTGTAAATATTACCAAGTGGGGACAAGCAGTTGATGACCAATTTTCAATCGGGGCAAAGCTTCTTATGGCACCTTACCAGGCTCCGGGGCAATATATTGCCGTCAACCCCTATACCATAACGGTACATTTTAATTAAAGAGCACTATTCCCAAAACAAAATAAATTATTGCAGGGCAATTTTTCCTTCGGCAAGCAGATCTGCATTAGCTGCATTATAACGATAAGTAACTTGCAGGCTTCCTTTATGAAAATCTACACCCGGGGTTTGAGTAAGTGAAAGATTGAAATTTCGTTTAGTGGTAGGAGTATAAACCGATAAACCATTGGCGGCTCCCACACGGATTTTTTTTCCATCCGGTGAAATGTAATCGACCAAAACATCGCCATAAACAGACATATTTCCATTGCGGTTAAAAGTAAATCTCAGGGTAGCCGGCACCTCTTTTTCCTGGATAAAAGACACATCTGAAATATTAATCTTAGAGGTATTCTCGCCGGAGCGGATAATTACAGGAATTGAAATGCCAAAGACGGCCTTAATTTTTACTGAGATAGTTTTTGCATCATTTAGTGTATCTTCTTCACCAAGCGGCTTCTTTTCTTCTTCTGCCCTTACATAAAGGTGTGAACGGTATTCACCGGGCTGCATTTCACCGGTATTGATAAGCTGCACTTTTACGGTTTGTGCTTCGTTGGGTGGCAGTACAACATTTCTTGGAAAAATGCGGAAATACTTGTCTGCAAAATTTTGCCCTGGATCGGGATCGGTAATCGTTTCAAAAGAACCATCTTCTTTCATCCTGATTTGTACAACAGAGAGAACATACCGGGCGGTATCTTTTCCGGAATTGGCGAGGTTAATTTCCTGTGATCTTTTTGACCCTTCGAAAATGATACGTTTTGGATAGAGCATCAGGTCTCCCTGCGCCTGTAAATTGGTGGTAAACAGAATCAATAATGATAAAAACACAACTGAAAGTAATCCTTTACAACATTTTTTCACCGGGTTCCCTTTAAGCATATAGTCTTTCATTGATATTTTTTTTGGATGAGTTAGTTTTAACCTTAAATAATTTGAGCAAGAGGAAAGAAAGAAGCAAACTAATCGCCCATACTTTCCTCCTGCTGCATTTTTTTTACAAACTACAATTAAAAGGATTGCCTATGCAATTCTTTTAATTGTAGTTTACAGTAACAAACAGGTCACTGGCATTGGTATATGTACCTGCCACCTGGCCTGCTCCTACATTCAAGGTAGCTTTAACTTTAATGGTTTTCGTGCCACCAACCAGGGTACTTGATGCACCGAGGTCTGCCAAAAAATTGCTCACTGTCATTGATCCGCTTACAGAGCCTGTAAGAGTGATTGGTGAACTGGGAATGGAAATAGAGAACCCACTGGTTCCTTCCCCTGTTACACCAAAAATTGCTGTTTTCTGTAATGTACTACCCGCCGGTAAACTGGTACCACCTGTGGCAGTGCGCCCATCA
>JAJAZO010000401.1 GCA_026785745.1 Chitinophagaceae bacterium
ACTCTCAACAGAGCTTTCTAAAAGAGATACGGGTAAAACTTTTTATATACTTGATGAACCAACAACAGGTTTGCATTTTGAAGACATACAACACTTGCTGAAAGTATTAACCAGATTAGTTGAAAGGGGCAACACCGTTTTAGTAATTGAACATAATATGGAAGTAATAAAAGTAGCCGACCATATTATTGACCTTGGCCCTGAAGGTGGTGATGGGGGTGGAAGAATTTTATTTGAAGGCACCCCGGAAGAGCTGGTGAAGAATAAAGAAAGTTATACGGCACAATTTTTAAAAGCTGAATTATAATACTATGGGTTTTGATAAGATAAGCGGCTTACCTGAATGGGATGATGATGACTTTCGGGATGAAGAGGAGGAAGGCGAAGGCTGGAAGCCAAATCGAACCAGGGATGCCTGCAAAGAAATGTATGAACAATGGAAACAGGTGATGATTGTTCTTCAAGGGGCATTAGATTCCATGAATACAGATACAGGAAAAGGGGGATTTCCGGCAGAGTATTGGGAAGACCATAAAGGAATGCTGCTCGGTGATGCTTATCAGGTGGCTGTAAAGATTAAAAGTTCAGAGGCCGGACTTTATATGATAAGAATGGAAAATGCATCCATTATCCGGAAAAATGCACAGTTTATAAAATCTTCTATGCTGACAATAATGGCTGAGAATGTAATTGAAGAAGCACATGGTCATGTTATTAGAGAGGAGATTGATAAATTCAGGGTACTGTTCCGTCATTGGGTCAGCACTTTTGAGAGAGATGAATTTGAAGATGAATGGGGTCTGTTCTAAAAACAAAAGCCCTTCTTTTTGCAAAGAAGGGCTTTCATCTTAAAAAAATTATTTATTTCACTTTATCATCAATACTTTTTGGAACTTTTATAATTCCTAAAAGAAGTAATAAGCCGATTGCACCTACTGCTAAAGCAATGAACAGACCAAAGCCTGGTGAAGCTTTTACCATGCCGCCATATTTGCCGCCTCCAACTGAAAGAATTCTGATAAGATATACAACTGCACCACCGGCAATAGCTCCAAATCCGCCGAGAGCCAATTTTTTACCCATGTCATCAAATCCCAATGCTTTATTGCCCATAAAGCAAGCAGCAGCAACAAGGCCAACGCCGATTAATGATAAAAGACCCCAGCCGCCAAATCCGTTTTTAGAAATTCCGCCAAAGCCACCGGCGGATACTGTAAACCATGGTAGTATCAGCGAGATTAATGCTACGCCACCTAAAATCAGCGAATAAAGTTTCGATTTGTGAAAGCCTAAATTTTCCATAATAAGTTTGGTTGATTTTGGTTGTACCTACTCGTATGGCTTTTCGGTATTCGCCCCTGTTTTTAGAAGGTTCAGGTGTCCTATAGGTGTAACTACTGGCTAATATAAGACAGTTTTTCAAAAACAGGCCGGGCGGGGGTATTTTTTTTTAAACCGAGTAGTAACAGAAAAAGGGGAGGGGAAAAAGTAGTTGTTCTTTAGTTGTCAAAACCCGTAGGTAAAGGCAGGAAACAATTGGAAAAAATCATCGTTGGGTCCGTCAATTAAGCGGTTTTTCACCCAGGATACTGGATTTTAGCAATTCCCCTGCCATTTACGGGTTTCTTAGTTATGACAATTAAAAGAGCTCAGAGTTGGGAAGTTAAATAGTTGATTAGGAAAATGGTTAATCAGGGGTTCTGGAATAACGTAAAGAACTTTACTATTTCAGCACACCAATTACCAATTAACTATTTAACCAATAAACCTGATAAGCAGGGCAGAGAATGTTTAATAAAATTGTTATACTAATGAGAGTACCAATAGAGAACGGATCAGGTTTTATCAACCAGGTATTAGATTTTATTAAGCTCTCCGCCGCTTATCGGGACGAAGTTTAGTAATCATTTTGTTTATCTGATTTCAAAATGGCCGGTTGCAGTTTCCTCATCGCCGGAGAAAACACGGTACACATATTTGCCCCTGGCCAGGCCGGTCATTTTATTATGATCTTTTGGTTTCATTTTGTAATGGTGCTTCAGGGTACCTTCTGTATCAAATACGAAGAAGTCAATCTCTTTTCCATCATTATCTTTTGCTACCACATGCATCTCCCTTTTTATAACATCCGGGTAAATTTTTACGGAGCTGTTGTTAAGCGATGCAAATGTTTTTGCCTTTAATTTATTTTTTTTAGCAGGCTTATCTTCTTCCGGTTCTTCGGAAGGAAGGGAATAGCTTTTAAATGGTTTACCGGCTGCGGAAACAGGCTGTCCATAAAATAAGCTGGTGGAAATGCCAAAAGCTAAAATGGCCTTCAAAGTTTTTTTAGTAAATGTAGTTTTCATAAAGGTTCGGGTTTTAAGGTGTTGCAGGTATATAACAGATTAATAAAAAACAGGACATCGTAATTGTTTGCTTCTGGCATCAGACTTGCCCATCCTCCAGCCCAATCTTAGTATGCTTGAAAAATAAGCATCATTCTGTTTAGGGTCGCCCCGCTGTGCATATTCTTCATACGGACGGGTAGTAGGAAAGGTGTAAGTGCCACGGTAATATATTCTACGGGCTATTAATGCATCAGCCGCAGACAGGTTCTGATCAAAATTGATCGGGTCAATGTAACGATCATGACTTACATCATCTACATAATCAGTAAATAATTTACGGTGCAGTATTTCAAAGCCGGAATAAAAATTTTCGGAAAAATAATATTTGAAACCAATACCGGCTAATAAATTCTTCTGGGTAAGTTTATAAGGCTTACTATCAGGATAGGCCGCAAATCCCTGTCCTTCTAAACTTAAAGGATGTGTCTTCACCCATGTGCCATCTGCGTCTCTTACTTGAGGATTAAAATGGAACATACCAACCCCACCTAACAGGTAAGGTCTTAGTTTTCCTTTCAGCCCATCATATTGCTCTAAGAAATAAGTCGGATATATTTCAACTGCTGCATATACCTCGCTGATTTTTGTTTTGAAATGCAGGTTTCTTTCGAGGCGATCCATTTCCGGGCCGCCTTTAGCAGGTGCTTCTGCATCATCTCCTTCCAGGTAGCCGAGATTGGCGGC
>JAJAZO010000402.1 GCA_026785745.1 Chitinophagaceae bacterium
AGTACATTAATCTCACAGAGGAGCGCATTATTTTCTTTATCAAATCCTATTGGAGCGCACATGAGCGACTCTCTATCGGCTCTTTCAATTTGAATAGGATATTGATTCCCTAAGTTCTCGAAAAATTCAAGTTTATTATCATCGGATGGTAATTCACTTCCAAGATACCGCATGTACATATCAAGTGCTGGTTGGTCATCAATTGTATAGATCAGGTTATCTTCACTTTTTGTAACAGTTCGGGTAACGCCAATTGGTTTCCAGCCGGAGATGGCCATACCATGCAAACTGACTTTGTCTTCATTTAAAATTAGAACCGCCATACCATAATCAGTAGATTGATTGTAGGTGAATGCATAGGTACCGGTAAATGTCATGTCATCCCCAGCCATTCCACCAAACATATTTACATGTACGCCAACTACGTTTTCAATACTGCGGATAAGGGTTTCTCCATCCATCATTTTTCCGTCAGCAGATAACCCGGAGCTGCAAATGACAAAGGCCGGGTTGCTGAAATGCTGTAATGCAGTCTGCGCCATTTGTGTGGCGGCATCACTCACAGTCATATTACCAACCTCCTGAAATAATATGGTGAAATATGCTTTGTTCAGATCGAGTAATAAAATAACAATTGAACCTTCATCCTGGTGGCCATCAATAAACTCGGTGCAGGAAGTAGCACCTATGATATCAATATCATGTTGATGCAATATTTCGCAAACAGCTTTTCTGTCTTGTTTGATGGAGATAAATACGATGGCCAGTGTGGGTTTATATCCGTCGGCCATGCTTTGTTGTAGAGCGGTTTGAATCTCTTCTACTGATTTTCCTTTAATTGATTTTGCTTTCATTGATAAATTTTCTTTGCCGGGAAGACGAAAAGATTGGAATAAACTTCCTTAACTTCTTCCCGGCTATTTTGTAATGCTGAAATAAAATAATTATTTGCCCGGTGGTGGCACTAATCCTAATTGCGTCATAAAGTCCATGTTGTCAAAAAAATCCTGCTCTTCTGCAATTTTTCCATTGACCATTTTTACGATAGTTGCTCCATCTAAATCAACTGGCTTGCCTGTTGCCGGAATACCGAAAAACAAACCAGTATGAGTGCCTTTAAAATTCCAATGCTTCACCAGTTTATCTCCCTGGCCAAAAACATCTTTCATGGTAAATACAATATTGGAGAAACCGGTGAGGAATTGACTATAGTAAGCCTTTGCACTGTCAATGCCCACTACATCAGCCGGCTTCATATGAAACGTAACATCTTTGGTGAAGTTGGAATCATTGAACAGTTCAGTTTTTCCTTTGTTCATAATTTCATCCCATACCTGTGTGTACATTTTAATGTTAGCAGCTACAGGGTCTGCCTTATCTGCCTCAGCCTTTTCTTTTGATGAACAAGCGGTCAATAATAAAGCCAGTAGGGCGATGCTCGCCATTAAACTGTTGCGGAACTTTGGAGTTTGTTTCATTTTTTGTTTTTTGATGATTTATTTCAGGTTGATTAAATGCAATAGAATTTATTCAGGAGAGATTGCCATTATTGAGTTTGCTTTCAATAATAAGTATTGATTAAAGACTAACTGCACTCTCCGTCCAGCACTTTCACCGTTTGCTCATAAAAATTTTTTGCCCTTTCCGGAGTGCTGCCAATACAAACAACACCAAGCTTTCCATATTGAGACAATGCGCCAATCAAATGAAACATTACTCCTTCCTGTGAAGTGCCATCGTAATGCAGTTGATTCATCATGGCAATATCAATCAGGTCGGGCGGGGTAATGCCAATGTATTTATCACTCTTCAGGTTATCGGAACAAAAATAATAACGGGTTTGCCGGTTAGCCGTTAAATACAATCCGTTTTCATAGTCATAATCGCCATCGGTTAAAAATTGGAGTAAGATATAAGGATGCGTAGTGCCTCCTTTTCTTAAATTGATTTCAATCGCATAATGCTTCCAGCCATCTTCTTCTTTTACGGAGATAAAATCTACGGCAAAGCGTCCCATCACTCCATTTTTTTGCAAGGCCTCTGCCACTTTCAATCCGTATTCGCCAATTTCAATAGCATAGTCAGCATGTGCCGGAAAAGTGGCACCAATAAAAACCTGGCCGCTCTCGCCACCCATCACCTGGTCGTGGGTGGAAATAACTTTACAATCTCCTAATGGATTTATACGGCATTGTACTGATGGTGATGTTTTAATATCACCTTCCACAAAGGCTTCTACAATGCCACCCATTGACTGAAACTTATACATAAAATCTTTGTACGTCAAATCGCTGGCAACAATCTTCAGTCTTGTTGAAAGATGTTCGCTTATCCATTGCTTCCATTCTGTTCCTTCATCAATTCCTTCATAAGAAAAAATAGCATTGCCTTCTCCCGAAAATCCATCGTTCATTTTTACAACGGCCCTTTTCATGTCCGGGTAGTTTAACTTTAAATCGGTGAGTGCATTGATTATCTCTTCTTCGTTCTTTAAATCTTCAAACCCGGCAGGTACATTCAATCCGCATTGTTTGAAAAATTTGCGACTATTACTTTTATTTCCTTTGTCATAATGCTCCGGGTCGCAACCGTAAATAGGAATATCAAGTTTTACAGAAAGTGTCCGTTCATACTTCGTAACGTTGAAGCAGGCCATGTGTGCAACATTCCCCGCAGGGATGCTTTTTTTAATCCGTTCAATTATTCTTGGTCTGTCTAATATTTTTTCTGTCAGTGACTTTGGAGAAGTATCAAAACAACTCAGCAATGTTAGCCGCTGCAAAGCATGATGGCGGGTGATACCGGGAAGCAGATGCAGATAATAATCAATAATTACGGGGTCGACGGGCATACTGGTAACATACACCACATGGGTGCGGGGCATTCTTAACAGCATCAACAAACAAAGCAGTCGTTCTTCATAATGCACATGCCCACTTACTTTGGCCAGTATTTCCTGGTCCATAGTGATAGAGGGAATGATGATAACTGATTTGGCAGCCAGCTTATCAGGAAATACTTTTCGGAACTGGCGGGGAAATGAATGCTGTATTTTTCTGAACAGCAGTATTTCTTCCATGGAACATGCCAGGGGTTCTTTTTTCCCTGCCTGGCTGACAGGCAAGTCTGCTTCAGACTTTTGAATCTTTTTTGACTCCGGCATAAACGTTAGGGTTAAAATAGTTTAGTCCCTAAATTAGGAATAGTTACTGAACATTCATCAGGCTTCCTGCCCCGTCCATAATGCTCCGCCAATACTATCCCTTGCCGCCCCGGTTACTGATGAAAACACATTATTTTCCTGCCGCCAGCGAAGCACCCCGATAAAGGCCATAATCAGTGCTTCTTTATAGTTTATAAGGTTAATATCAGGCACTTTAACTTCAATATTCAGTTCTTTTAACTGCTCCGTCAATCGCTGAATGAGAAATGTATTAAATGCGCCGCCACCAGTAATGAGAAGTTTTGATTTATGAGTTTCGAGTTTCGAGTTGGTAAAAACAGCGATAACTTTACTGATTTGGAGAGCAATATGTTCGGTATAGGTTCTTAAAGCATCTGCTGTGTTACCGCCCGAACCTTTTATCATCGGGTAAACTATATCGGTTCCAAAGTCATTGGCGAGTGATTTAGGATGGGGCAATGTATAATAGTGCAGTGCATTTAGTTGTTCAAGCAATGTGTCATTTATTTTTCCGCTTGCGGCAATTTGTCCACCATCATCATACTCCTTTCCAAGCTCATTGACCAGCATATTTAATACCCGGTTAGCCGGACAAATATCAAAAGCAGTATAATCATCCGGGTTGTTATAAGAAATGTTAGCAATGCCACCGATATTTAAAAAGAAATCATAATTACCCAATAACATTTTTTCGCCAATAGGAACAATAGGTGCTCCTTGTCCTCCAAATGCTACATCTAATGCCCGCAGGTCAGACACAACGGGTAATTGTGTTTCTGCAGCAATAGCAGCACCATCTCCTAACTGCGCCGTCATTTTTTTATCCGGTATATGAAAGGTGGTATGACCATGCGATGCAATAACAGCGACTTTATAATGTAACTGATGCTCTTCAATAAATTTATTAATCTGCTGACCGGTATAATGACCATATTCAGCATGCAATAATTGATAATCCCTTGCCGAAAGGTTGATAGCATCCCTGAGTTTGGCCACCCATTCATTGGTATAAGCATAGCAATCAGCCTGTAAAATTTCATAGCTCCATTTGCCCCCTTGTTCCTGAAATTCTACAAAAGCAATATCCAGTCCATCCAGCGAACTGCCACTCATTAAACCAATAGCCCGGTAAATCATGAATCAGATTTTAGTATTCAGATAATAGATTTTTAGTATTTAGATTTGCTGAAAATCAAAAATACCCTTTTTGAGACTGAATTTATTTGACCAGGTTATCAAGGTTTGGATTTGAACTTTCAATATAATGGTACGCAAATCTTAATACTCAATACTAAAAAACTGAATACTGTATGATAGTCAACCTCAGCCTGCAACATTCTTTAATGAGTAATTGGGTAGGTGAACTCCGCAATGTGAATATACAAACCGACCGGATGCGGTTTCGCCGTAACCTGGAACGTATTGGCGAAGTAGCTGCCTACGAAATCAGCAAAGTGCTGCCATTTGTGGAAACAGAAATTCAAACTCCGTTAGGCATTGCTGTACATAAAACATTGAAAGAACAACCAGTGCTGGCTACTATTCTTCGTGCCGGTTTACCGCTTCACCAGGGGCTATTGAACTATTTTGACCAAGCTGATAATGCTTTTATATCAGCCTATCGCAAGCATAATAAAGATGGCAGTTTCGATATTAGCCTGGATTATGTTTCCTGCCCTGAACTGGAAAACAGGGTCGTTATTATTTCTGACCCAATGCTGGCTACAGGTTCTTCTCTCGTAAAAACCATTCATTTTTTAAAAGCGGAAGGACATCCCCGTGAAATTCATATTGTAGTAGCCATTGCCTGCACCGTTGGCATAGAATATGTTCAACGGGAAGAGCCTTCAGTAACTATCTGGTGTGGTGATATTGATGATGAGCTGACGGCAAAGGGCTATATCGTTCCGGGGTTGGGAGATGCGGGGGATTTGGCGTTTGGAACGAAAGTGCAGATGTAGAGAGAGGCTGCGAGTGGTTAGCTACGAGTTGCGGGTAAAACCTTACTGTTTGAGAGTCAGTCTCGTAACTCGAAACTCATAACTCATAGCTTTCTAAGAAGCAGCAATAATTCTACAATTAAGGTCTTAAAAATGTTGTATTTTTCAGTCTTGTACCAGACAGGAAATGTAATCAACGAAAGATCAGGACAATTTCAACAGGAATAAAAACGTTTTACAGATCAGAACTTTGGTAATGTATCCGCCTGACGGTGAAAAAACTATATAAGCTGTGATGAAAAAAATTCTTTCTACCCTTACGGTTTGTGTGGCTTTGGTAAGTGTGTCAACTGCACAGGATCCTAACTTTTCTCAATTCTTTGCCTCACCGCTTACGCTAAACCCTGCACTAACAGGTAAGTTTGACGGCCAGTTCAGAATTGCAGGAAACTACCGTAATCAATGGCCAACTATTAATAATGCTTTTGTTACTCAAACTGCCTCAATAGATTTTGGTATTTTAAAGAACCGCCTGGCAGATATTGACCAGTTTGGAGTGGGCATTCTTGGTTTATCTGACAGAGCAGGAGACGGCGTACTGGTTACTAATTCTGCCGGTCTTTCCATTGCTTTCCATAAAGGGCTGGATGAAAATGGTTTTCACCAGATAGGCGTAGGCTTCCAGGGTACTTATGTAAATAAGCGACTTGATATAAGTAAAGTAGATTTTGCTGATGAATTAACACCCTTTGGTTTTACCGGTGTAACCAGTGAAATTTTTGCCAGCAGCCAGATTAATGTAAGCTATACCGACATTAATGCCGGTATCTTTTACAATGGCAGTACGAACGGCTATAATAATTTTTACTTCGGTGCCTCTATGTATCATCTTAACCGCCCCAAAGAAAGTTTTCTGGGGGGAGGTTTTATTTTATCCCCACGGGTAACCCTGCAAGCCGGTGGAAAAGTTCCGGTCGGGTCTTATCACAGTTTTAATATCAGTACCAATTATAGTTTTCAGGCTAATGCCAAAAATTTAATGGTAGGTGGCGCTTTTTCTTATAACGTTAATAATAGTGATGTTGATCCAACCAATGTTTTTTTAGGTGCCTGGACCCGCATCAGCAGTGTGTATAATGATGCCGTGATACCTTATGTCGGGCTTGAGTTTAAATCGCTTCACCTTGGCTATAGCTATGATATTAATGTAAGTGGTCTTAAAACCGCATCTAATTCAGTAGGCGGCAACGAGATTTCCCTTATTTTCATAAAGAAGCCTGGCGACCCTGATGCTAAAAAGCTTAATTGTCCCCGATTCTGATATTATTTAGTGTCCTCTTCCTAAAATATTTATAAAGCAACATCGTTAAAAGATGTTGCTTTTATTTTTTGCCTTTATCCTAAACCACACCTGATGAAAAAATCAGCTATTCTTTTCCTTTCATTTATTTTATATGCTACTATAACAAAGTCCCGGGATTTCGGTTACACCACAGTTGATGCCGGTAGCGAATACCAATGGAACCCCGATGGCTTTACTGCCGGTTTGCAATTTGCTTTCAATGCTAAAGTAGCAGCCCGGCGCAAAGAAGACTTTCTGAGTTTGTTTGAGAAGTGGTTGAAACGTAAATAAAATTCTTTAGCCTATTACTTCAAGACCCGTTTTTTCTGCCACAACAAAGAAATGTTTATCAAGCAACCTGATAATCTGATGCCAATGATTGTCAAAATAAATGACAAGGTCTTGCAAAGAAATATTTCCAAGTTTAAAATGCACAACTTTAGGTGATATATTTGCTTGCAAAAACCGGTAATAAAAATCAGCATTACGGGAAAGTAAAGTACATCCATTGGTAAGGGCAAAATTTCAAATGTCTGAATCACTCATGCGGGCATCCATATCCCGTACAAACAAAAAATTGTCTCCTTCAAAAAATTTGAACCGATAAGGAAGATTTACATCCCCCAGGAACTTCATGTCAGGCCACTTTATTATTGAAAGTTACCAGCTCTACCGGCTTATCCGCAATACTGGCGGCATAGTCAAGGCAGGCTTTTATATCATCTGCCGTTAAGTCAGGATAAGCATGGAGAATATCTTTAGCAATATCTCCCGCTGCCAGGTGGCTCAGCATTGTATGCACCGTAATACGCAAACCCCTTACAGTGGGCTTACCGTTACATACATCGGGCAAAATGGTTATCAGGCGATTCATTGTGTAAATCTAAAAAAAAGCCTGACTTCATTAGCCTATCTCACAAATGCTTTTTAATAAATTGGGCTAATCCACAAACAACAACTTTGTGTTTAGTAAGGTATTCATCTTCGCCTGTATAAATAAGGTAATTGTTGGTGGTTTTAATATCTGCCACAGCATGATAAAAGCCATCACTCAATGAAGGAGCTTTGCTGTGTTTGATTTCAATTGCATATACAGGTTTGTTATTCTTCACCAACACAAGGTCAATCTCTGCACCCTGATGTGAACGGTAAAAATAAGCCCCAAATCCGGCAGGCAGATGTCTTACTATTTCTTCTGTTACATATCCCTCCCAAGAGGCCCCAATAACCAAGTGGCCGGGCAATTCAGCAGTGGAAGGAATATGGGTAAGATGATGATGCACTCCGCTATCCCG
>JAJAZO010000403.1 GCA_026785745.1 Chitinophagaceae bacterium
GGATGACACAGATTGAACAGATCCGATAGCTATCGGATTTCACTGGTTTCTTTTTTTATTCAGAGATTTAAAGCACCTATTTGCGTGACTTAAGGATAATCACAGATTTATTCTGCTTCGCAGAATAAAAAATCCGGGTTTATCCCTGTCTGCCGACAGCCAGGCATCCGATCTGTGTCATCCGTGTGCCAAAAAAACTTGTGTCCACACTATAGGCATAAGGCGGGGCAGACGGTCGCCAAAAAATTTTGTGTCCTTTATCTCGTAAGCCGGTAAATAAGTAAAGCCGCCCGTTTAATGAGCTTGGGATATTCCTGCAGGTTGATGATTTCTCCCGGTGCATGTGCACCACGGCCCGCTGCACCCAATCCATCCAGGCAATCAAGGTATTGGGCCACATAAGAAATATCACCGGCACCTCTTGAACCCGGGTCACCAGCTTTCACTTCGCCATATCCGATAGCCACACTTATATCATTGACCATTTTTACTAAGGAGGCATTACCGGCAGTGGGTGGCATAGAAGGAATACCATCTTTAAAAAAAATGTTTGCATTGGTTCCGCTAAGATGTTGCGATACGATCTGCCGCATATTAGCTCTTGCTTTTTCTTTTTGTTCTTCAGTCAAAAAACGCAGATCACCAATCACCACTGTTTTGGGAGAAATGATATTGGTTTTGCCCGACACGGCTCCTTTTTGTGCAGCCGTATCATAATTTACTTCCGATCCGCCAATGAAGAGCCCGGGATTGAAAGTGAGGTATTGCTCCTTGCTTAATTTTTCCCTGAACTCATTGATAATGCGGGATGCTTCATAAATAGCACCAAAGCCGGCCGAACCAAACATACCGGATGAATGTGCTTGTTTGCCTTCCACTTCTAACCGCCATTCACTGGCACCACGTCGTGCCGTGGCCACTGTATGTAAACCGGAGGCTGTTTCAAAAGCCAACGCTATATCATGTTGTTTGGCCCGTTCAATAAAATCACCCCGGCTGATAGCTCTTGGGTAGCCCGCATTTTCTTCATCGCCGGTAAAATAAACGGTAATGGTTACATCATCCAGCAATCCTTGTTTGTGTAAAGCTTTTAATGCCGCTATCACTAGCACATCACCACCTTTCATATCGTTTACTCCCTGCCCGGTGGCCGTGGTATCACTTAGTAATGTAAAAGGATTGGCGGGCATGTCCGGTTCAAATACAGTATCCAGGTGACCGATCAGAAACAATTTTTTTCCCTTCTTTCCTTTACGGGTAGCCACCAGGTGGCCAGCTCTTTTTAAGGAATCGGGCAGGGTAATCCACTCCACCGCAAAACCCAATGCTGCCAGCTCTTTACCATACAAGTCGCCCACTTTTTTTACTCCGTTAAAATTATAGGTGCCGCTGTTGATGTTCACCGATTCTTTCAGCAGTTGAAGACTGGCTGCATAATCCGTTTCTATATGCCGGAGAATCTGCTGTTCAGTTTTTGTAAGAGCCTGTGTATTGGCTGTAAGGGCTATTGTAAAAAGCAGGAAAGCACTAACCCAATTTTTCATCATTCCGTTTTTTTTAGATAAGCAAGATAAATCTTTTGTTACTAAATTCCGGTTCATTGGGCAGCCAAGTAGTGTATCAGTTTGATTTGCTATAATGTATAAAATAAACCACAGAGACACCGGGAACATTGATATTCACGGGTTTTCTCTGTGCTACGCTGTACACTCTGTGTCTCTGTGGTTAAAATTTTGAAACTGAGACATTACCAGCAGTGAGGCTCTTCCGAAAGTGTTAAAAGAAGCAGGGAAAACTCAAACCTTCATCATTAGTACTTTCACAGTATGGCCGATGTGCATAATAAGAAAACCCGCAGCTACAACATGAGCCATATCCGCAGCGGCAATACCAAACCGGAACTGCTGGTACTTACATCTGCTGCATCACCTGTTAACTAAGCAAGTACCGATGGAGGTGGTTTTGCTTCAGTAGTTTTTATCAGATAACCGGGGAAACAAAGAGAATTGTTTAACAGTGTATAAAATTTTCCCCGCCTGCTAACTTTATTTTAACAATTATCCAAAATATTAAGAAAAGCTGGCACCTGCTTTGGATAAAAGAAGTTGGCTTTATAATCAACCGGCTTTTAATCATTCTTCTTTAGCTTTTACGGTTGGAAACTAAAGAGTCATTATTAAACAAAACATCATGAAAAAAATTTATACTTTTATTACAGCTGCATTCCTCGCTGCTACAGTGTCGGTTTCAGCTCAAAAAGTGTCACTTCGGGTAGATAATAATTATGAAGTCAAAATTGACGGACGTAATTATGGTAACAACGCAGTAATCCCCGGCTTAAGCGATGGCATGCACCAGGTACAATTATATAGTGTAGAGAAATCCTTTTTGGGACTTGGCAAACGAAGAACCCTTGTTTCTACGGATCGTTTCGACTTAAGAAACAATGATGTGAACATCTTTGTGGACCAGTACGGAAAGTTGAGTATAAGACAGGCGGGTGATTTTAACAGGAGAAACGGGGACAACAGGACCAGGGACGATAATGAGTACAACGGAAACAAAGACAATGGATATGGTCGTGATAATAACCCGGGCCGTGGTAATAAGTATGGTCATTATAAAAATAAGAAAAGCAAAAAGAGCAAGGATAGGAATGATGATAGTAATGATCACAGGAATCATGACAGGAATGATCACGGGATTCATAATTAATAAATACTTTAAGTTAAAGAACCACTCCGGGAGGAGTGGTTTTTTTTTACCGGTTTCCAATCCTATGATTGTAAATTTTGTCAAAAAAAGGCTATGACGGGAATGACAGCCGCAGGTTGTATATCCTTTATTTTATTTGTCATCCCGGAGAAGGAGTGATCTCAAACCGGTGTCATCAATAACTTCACCCTATGGCTGATGTGCACAATAAAAAAACCCGCAGCTATAAAATGTCGCAGATAAAAGCGACCAATGCCAAACCGGGACTGTCGCTATAGTCATGCCGGGCTTGACCCGGTATCTTTCCCTCACTACCTTCACAGGATGGCCGATGTACACAATAAAAAAACCCGCAGCTACAACATGAGCCGCATCCGCAGTGGCAATACGAAGCCTGAACTGCTGGTTCGGAAATTCTTACATGCACAAGGTTTTCGTTACAGATTGCATGGAGGCAAACCTGCCGACGCTAATGCTTTGGCAGGTAAACCCGATATTGTTTTACCCAAATACAAAACCATCATCTTCATTCACGGTTGCTTCTGGCACGGACATACCAACTGCAAATATTTTAAAGTACCAAAAACAAGAACCCAATGGTGGTTAAATAAAATAAATACCAACAAAGCCAACGATGCTAAAGCGGCGAAGACATTGAAGAAAGATGGGTGGAAAGTGATAACGGTTTGGGAATGTGCATTAAAACCTACGAAACTTGAAAAAGGACTAAGGAAAATTTTAGAAAAACTTTGTAATTAAGCATTGCAGCACCCGGCTATTTTTCGTAAATTTGTTTCAGCATGGAAAAAAGCAAGACCATACAAAAACCCTTGAACTCAAAAGGGGCTTCCATTTTTAAAAAAATGTTGGAAGACAAAAAAGCAATTCACCAGCATTTGAAAAAAGGAGGAAAGCTGGGTGATTTAAAAAATAAATACCGCTTTGTTAAGCCCTTATCCACTTCAGGAAGCTGATAAATTTTCCTATCAAATCAGGCATACAC
>JAJAZO010000404.1 GCA_026785745.1 Chitinophagaceae bacterium
CACACAACTTTTCAAAATAAAATTTTTCAAACCCTGTATTAATACAATAATAGTAATAATATATTTTTATAAAAAAGAGTATATTATTATTACAGCTGTGGATTCGTGGAAAACATCTTTTACAAAATTACTTATTTACAGTAATACACATTATAAACAAGGTAATCCACAATAAGGTTCCTTGTCACCATTGACTTTGCCGTACACTATCCACATCAATGTGCAATCCGGTTTATGGAAAACTTTTTGATGTATTACAAAAATAAATCTGTGAGTAAGGGTAGGATAATTGGTTCATTAATAGCAGGATTAACGTAAAACCAATTATATCCACTATTTCATTTCCAATCATCCTGTTTCATATACACGTTTCACATGGGGATATACACATTAAACCTGCTCTGTTAACAATCATATGGGGAGAAAAAATGATTGCCGGTTACACCAATTGATATGTTTTTAATGAATACTCCCTCAAAATTTTGAGGCTTATTACAGTTTTTATGAAAATTACAGTAGTGTCCCGGTTTGAATTGTAATAATGAATAAAATAAACCACAGAGACACCCGAAACACTGAGATTCACGGAGTTTCTCTGTGCTGCTTTGTGGACTCCGTGTCTCTGTGGTTTTTAAAAATTTAAAACTGAGACACTACCAAAATTACAGACGAAAAGCTCATAAAACAGAAAGCCCTAATTTTAGTGTCTCTAAAATTCGCTATATGAAATATTTAAAACACCTACTCGTAGCTTTTTGCTTATTCATTGTATCCCTGGCCAAAGCTGATGAAGGCATGTGGTTGCCACTACTGCTGGAAAAGCTAAACGAGAAACACATGAAAAGCCTGGGCATGAAAATGAGTGCCAAAGATATTTATAGTATTAACTCCGGAAGCCTGAAAGATGCTATCGTAAGTTTTAACGGAGGCTGCACCGGCGAAGTTATTTCGTCCAAAGGGTTAATATTAACCAACCACCACTGTGGGTTTGATGCTATTCAGAACCATTCCACCATAGAACGTAATTATATAAGGGACGGCTTCTGGGCCGCTAATTACGGCGAGGAAATTGCCAACAGGGGAATGTTTGTAACTTTTATTATTCGGATAGAAGATGTAACAAAACAGGCATTGAGCAGTGTTACACCGGCGATGACAGAAAGCGAAAGACAATCCACGGTTGATAAAAACATCAGCGAAATAAGAAAGGCAGCAAAAAAAGAAAGTTACCAGGATGGATTTGTCCGTGGCTTTTTTGAAGGCAACCAATACTATATGTTCATCACAGAAACATACAGAGACATAAGATTGGTTGGCGCACCACCCTCTTCCATTGGTAATTTTGGAAAAGATACCGACAACTGGATGTGGCCCCGGCATACCGGCGATTTTTCTATGTTCCGTATTTATGCAAACAAAGAAAACAAACCGGCTGAGTACTCAAAGGATAATGTGCCTTATACACCCAAGAAATCATTATCCATTTCATTAGATGGTGTGGCGGAAGGAGATTTTACCATGGTGTTTGGTTTTCCCGGAAGAACGACACAGTATTTACAATCATCGGCAGTAGAACAAATAATGACAGTGAACGACCCCGCCAAAATTGCTATCCGGGAAAAAGCATTAGGGGTGATTGATGGTTATATGAGAAAGGATGAGCAAATAAAAATTCAGTATGCGGCTAAGTATGCAGGTATTCAAAACTCGTATAAAAAATGGCAGGGCGAAGTGCTGGGACTAACAAGCACCAATGCACTCGGTAAAAAGAAAACGTACGAAGCAGCATTTCAAAAAAGAGTAAATGCTAATCCGCAATGGAAAACACCATACGGAACATTGCAGGGAGATTTAGAATCAGCCTATGCAGAAATAAAACCACTGGGCTATGCCAGGGATTACTACACCGAGATAATTAGTAAAATAGAATTATTTACCATAGCAGCACAATTAAACTCCCTTATAACGGCTTACGCAAAAGATGGAGACAATGGCTATCAACAAAGATTACCCATAGTAAAAGCTGCATTGGAAGGATTGTTTGATGAATACAGCCCACAGGTGGATAAACAACTTTTTGAAGTGTTGATGGATATGTATTTGAAAAATCAGGAAGATAATTTTATTTCAATGTACCTGAAAGAAACGATGAAAAAGGAAGCCAGTAATAGTATCGCTAAGCTTGCCACTGCTTTGTATGGCGCAGATATGATGACAAATAAAAAAGTGGTGATGGGGCTACTCACCATACCGGCTGCTGAATTTATACAAACAGTGAAACCGGCAGAACCACTTCAGTTGTATAACGACTTGTTGAAAACTTATCAAATACAAGTGCAATCAAAACTGAATGAAGTACAGGCCCGCATCAATAAACTAAACCGTACTTATATGCAGGCACAAATGGATGTGTTTAAAGAAAAAACATTTTACCCGGATGCAAACAGCACACTAAGAGTTACCTATGGCAAGGTGAAAGGCTACAACCCCAGAGATGCGGTGAAGTATGATTTTTATACCTATCTCGACGGAGTATTAGATAAATACAAACCGGGCGACTATGAATTTGATGTGCCGGAAAAAATAAGGACCTTATATAAGAACAAAGATTACGGCCAATATGGAAGCAACGGTAAAATGCCGGTTTGCTTTATTGCTATGAACCACAC
>JAJAZO010000405.1 GCA_026785745.1 Chitinophagaceae bacterium
GATGAATTGCGCCAGCAGTTTATAGATATGGCAGCCGGGCAGGTAAAAATCTTAGGTATGACATTGCCGGATGAAAAATTGAAATGGAATGAAGAAAGAAGACATTACGACTTTGGCGAAATAGACTGGAATGAATTCTGGAATGTGGTAAAAGGCAATGGACCCTGCAATAAACAACGTCTTGCTGCAAGACGCAAAGCACATGAAGAAGGACAATGGGTAAGAGAAGCGGCGATGGCATTTGCAGAAAAACGCCAGGCAAAAACAAAAGCAGCTTAATGAAAAAAATTTTAGCCTTTGTTGTGATAGTTGGTTTCTTTTTAAATTGTATCAACAAAAAAAAGAAAGAGGCTGAGCAAAAAGATACAAAAGTATCATTGCGGACAGACACGTTGAATGTGGTGAAACTTGGTGACACATTAGTGATATATGAAAGCACCTGCCGGGGTTGTGCTTATGAAAGCTCAACTGCTTTTGCCATAAAAGACAGTTTTGATATTGTAAAATTACTAAGAGTTGAAACGTATGATAACAACTCGCCGGATATGGCTGGTGGAAGTGTAAGTAAGAATTTGATCCTTGTACCTGCTAAAAGAGGGGCGACTATATTAAAGATGTATAAATTCTCGAAAGGAGTGCCTTCAAACATGAACGATTCCCTACCCTTTACACCCTATCAAATTGAAGTACGAAACTGATAAACGATGAATAATTTTTTTATAAAAAAATATTATTACGGAGATATTCCTGAAGAAAAGGCGGCGGCAGTAATTATCAAACCAAAAACGATACTGCGAACTGGCCGCTATGGGAAGTATTCATCCGCAGCAAGCAAGGACTTGATCATAAACATGCTGGCAGTCTTCATGCAGCCGATGCACAGATGGCAATTGAAAATGCCAGGGATGTTTACACAAGAAGAATGGAAGGAGTAAGCATCTGGGTAGTGGAAAGCAAATACATTACTGCAACCAATCCTGAAGAGGCAGGCGAATTATATGAACCAGCGGTAGATAAAATATACCGGCATCCTACATTCTATAATTTACCAGATGAAGTAAATCACATGTAAACCCCCAATCCGCCAGCTGGCGGAGAGCAGTTATGAGTGACTTCTTAATTAACTATATTCTTCACCTGGCAGATACTACTCTTATCCTTTCACAACGAAACAGTGAATGGTGCGGCCATGGACCAATATTGGAACAGGATATTGCCATTACCAATATTTCGCTTGATTTATTAGGGCAGTCAAGAAATTTCTATCAATACGCTGCTTCATTAATTGGCGAAGAGGCTACAGAAGATTCACTGGCTTATTTAAGAAAAGAAAGAGAATTTAAAAACCTGTTGCTGGTGGAACAACCTAACGGCGATTGGGGGCAGACAATCCTTCGTCAATATTTATATAGCCAGTTTCAGTATTTATTATTTGAAAAATTACAACAGTGTAATGATGAGCAGTTAGCTGCTATTGCTGCCAAATCAATTAAAGAAACAACTTATCATGTCCGCTGGAGCAGCGAATGGGTTATCCGTTTAGGAGATGGCACAGAAGAAAGCCACAACCGGATGCTAAAAGCCATTGATGAGTTATGGAGATACACCGGCGAAATGTTTGAGCCGGCCGGTTATGAAACGATAGTTGATGTATCCTTATTGAAAAACGACTGGTTGCAAAAAGTAACAACCGTTTTTTTAGAAGCTACATTACCGGTTCCTGAAAAAGTGTTTATGCAATCTGGCGGTAAAGAAGGAAAACATACTGAACATCTCGGCTATATTCTTACCCAATTGCAATACATGCAAAGAGCCTATCCCGGTGCAACATGGTAACAGCTCATTCAATAGAAGAAAAAAAAATCTGGTCTGTACTTGAAACAGTCACAGACCCGGAGGTTCCTGTTCTTACCGTTACTGATTTAGGGATTATAAGAAATGTAAAAATAAATGCTGAGGGAATTGAAGTAATTATCACTCCCACTTATACCGGCTGCCCGGCGATGGATATGATTGCGATGAATATTCGCCTTGCTTTAGCTGAACAAGGTTACAAAAAAATAAAAATCACATCAGTGCTTTCTCCGGCATGGACTACCGACTGGATGAGTGAAGAAGGAAAAAGAAAACTAAAGGAATACGGTATTGCTCCGCCGAATCCAAAGCAACAGGTATGTAATGACAAATTATTTGCTGAAGCGGAAGCTGTTCAATGCCCGCATTGTAATTCACATCACACCCATCGCATCAGCGAGTTTGGCAGTACCGCCTGTAAAGCATTATACCAATGTGATGATTGTAAAGAGCCGTTTGATTATTTCAAGTGTCACTAGGCTTTAAGAATATTTATCTTCGTTTGTAAATTACTGCTCATGTCTTCCATACTTTTCGAAATAAAAGATTCAATCGGTTTTATCACACTCAACCGCCCGGACAAACTCAACTCCTTTAATCGGGAAATGGCATTGCTGATGCAAGACGCATTGGATAAATGCAAAGACAATACAGTCCGCTGTGTATATATTACCGGCGCAGGTAAAGGATTTAGTGCCGGGCAGGATTTAGCCGAAGTAGTTGATCCCAACGGGCCGGGTATGGGACGAATACTTTCCGAACATTATAATCCCATTGTAACAAGAATCAGGAAATTAGAAAAACCTGTTGTTGCTGCCGTCAACGGAGTAGCCGCCGGGGCCGGGGCTAATATTGCTTTGTGTTGTGACATAGTAGTGGCTTCACAGGCAGCTTCTTTTATCCAGGCTTTCAGTAAAATAGGTTTGATACCAGATAGTGGAGGAACATTTACCTTACCAAGATTAATCGGCTGGCAAAAAGCATCTGCATTAATGATGCTCGGTGAAAAAGTAACAGCAGCAGATGCCGAAAGAATGGGAATGATTTATAAAGTTTTCCCTGTAGAAACCTTTGCAGAAAACGCAGCACTTATTGCACATTATCTTGCCAAGATGCCTACCAAAGGATTAGCTTATACTAAACAGGTACTAAGCCATTCATTTGTCAATTCATGGGATGAACAATTGCAGGATGAAGATATTTTTCAGCAACGGGCTGCACAAACGGCAGATTATAAAGAAGGAGTGCAGGCTTTTTTGGAAAAAAGGCAACCGGATTTTAAGGGGAAATAAATATTTAATGACTAACCCGCCTTCGTCAGGACTATTGCGGGCAAGTAAATCAATTTTCAATGAGTAATGATAAAGACCAATTAGCCAACTCCGTTGTAGCCCATATGATGGAACATGACCTCTTCAGCCAATGGCTGGGTATAGAAGTGCTTGAAGTAAAAGAAGGTTACAGTAAAATAAAAATGACAGTGCGCAAAGAAATGATAAATGGCTTTGGTATTGTACACGGCGGCATTGCTTTCTCCTTAGCCGATAGTGCTTTTGCGTTTGCCTGTAATAACAGGAATGAATTATCCGTTGCATTAGACACTTCTATCAATTTCCTCAAACCTGTTCATGTGGATGATCTATTGATAGCCGAAGCAAAAGAATTACATAATGGCAAATCAACAGGGCTATATCATATTACTATTACGAATCAGAAAGAACATTTAATAGCTCAATTCAAAGGGCTTTGTTATCGGACAGATAAAAAGTTGATAAGTATATAAGGCAAATAAAGTATCCTCTGTTTATAAACACTTATTGAAATGCAAGAAAGTAACCAATTCGGATTTGAAACACTTGCACTATGGAAGAAGGTGAGAGAATTCAAAAATGAAGTAAGCAAAGAAGCCAGAAAGCTCCCTCCAGAAGAGAAATTCCGGCTAACCGACCAGCTTATAAGGAGTTCCCGGTCCATAAACGCATTAATTTCAGAAGGTCATGGCAGGTTTACATATCCCGACCAGATACATTATTGCGTTCAGGCAAGAGGCTCATTAACTGAAACTATAAACCATTTAATTGATTCGTTAGATGAAGGCTATATTTCTCAGGAAAAATTAAACCAGTTCAGATTAAAAAGAAAAGAAATTGAACGGCTTCTTAATGGCTATTTGATTTTTCTAAGAAAAAAAAGAGACGAGCAAAAGAAGAAAGGAAATTCAGATCTCTGAACCCTTTATATCAGTATTTACTTTAAATACCCTTACAAACAAATGATTTACCAATTTAAACATCACATTCCTGTCGTACATGAATCATCCTTTGTTCATCCGCAAGCTGCTGTTACAGGCAATGTAATTATTGGAAAAGATTGCTACATCGGTCCCGGCGCAGCATTAAGAGGTGATTGGGGTCAAATCATCATCGAAGACGGATGCAATGTGCAGGAAAATTGTACTATCCATATGTTTCCCGGAGTAACAGTGTTGTTAAAAGAAGGGGCACATATTGGACATGGTGCCATTATTCATGGAGCAACAATCGGAAAAAATTGTTTAGTGGGCATGAATTCAGTGATAATGGATAATGTACAACTCGGTGATGAAAGTATTGTTGGTGCTTTATCTTTTATTAAAGAAGGAGAAATAATACCTGCCCGTAGTTTAGTTGTTGGCAATCCCTCAAAAATCATCAAACAGGTAAGTGATGAAATGATGGCCTGGAAAAAAGAAGGAACGAAACTTTACCAAGAATTACCGGCTGACTGTTTTAGTGGCCTTACCCCCTGCGAACCACTACGGGAAATTCCCCCGGAAAGAAAAATTCAGGAGACGGCTTTTCAATACCTTAACTGGAAACAGGTGAAGAAATAGTTTTCTGGAAATAATTAATCTCTTCAAAATAAAGCCGTTACATAAAAGTTTTCTCAGACTTTCCGGATTTGTAGAATTAATTCTAAAAA
>JAJAZO010000406.1 GCA_026785745.1 Chitinophagaceae bacterium
ATTATGTACCCGGCACCAGTACTACTATCATCGTCTGTGCAGTTTACCCTGAGACAACGAAGGGTCGCACTCTTGAACTGTCTGTTCGCTATTCAGCATTTTGTAAGTTTACTGGAATGCCGTGTTGTCGCCCCACGCAACACTGGCTTTGTATTTAAAGTTCCGATGGGTG
Organism: Chitinophagaceae bacterium; assembly: GCA_026785745.1. Taxonomy (GTDB): domain Bacteria; phylum Bacteroidota; class Bacteroidia; order Chitinophagales; family Chitinophagaceae; genus JJ008. The sequence goes on from JAJAZO010000406.1 coordinate 173, forward strand.
TAGACACGCATCGGAGCATTTTATTTTTTACGGACACCTACCAAGGCGAAGAAAAATGACTGAAGTTATCATGATTTATTTTTTAACACCAGACCTGGAGAACAGAAGATAAACAATATATAAAACAACCATAATTGTATCTGCAATAACAGCAGTACCAGCACCCATACCAAAGTAGGATTGGCCCGATGAAAGAACAAGAGTGATAAATATAATCTTGCTGATTCCTGCAATAACAAGAACGAATCGTCTTACCGGTGTGTTGAAGGCCCCGTAAATAAGCATAATACCCATCAGGCCGATTAAAGCTGCCCAGTTACGGACAATAATACCAGCCACAGGCCCTTCTGTTATCTCACCGAAATTAGATTTTACTGAAGCTTCCGGAGAAAACAACCCCAAAAACATAGTGCAGGTCAATAGCCCTGAAACAAGCATGACCCATTTAAAATTGGATACAAAGAAACGCATAGCTAATTAGTTTGGTTCAGGCAAATTGTATATAGAGAGCTGTATTAAAAATAAAATAAATTTTTAGTTTCACAATTAAGAAGGGTAATTTTTTCCCCCAAGACGAGTATCAGATGGCTTTGTGTGTTGAGGCTCCCGCAATGGCGGGACAAGTTGCGGCACTCGTCGTGACTACGGAGTTGCATTATAGATTAACGCCGGTTACACTTCCACACACAAAGTCCGTGTTGTGCAACACGGCTACGAAGCGGTAAGGTTGGAAGACCCGCAGGGAAGAGCCATCGGCTCGGTCAATACTATAACAACGGATTTTAATCCGTTGTAGATAAATACAGGATAAGTAGAGAGCCGTAGGCTCGGCACATATTCTGGAGTAGTACTCTTTTATATTGGTCGAGCCTACGGCTCTCTTTTCGCTTTTTACTTTTTTCTCAACGGATTGAAATCCATTGTTACAATATAAAACGAGCCTACAGCTCTTGGCTCTCAGACGAGTATCAGATGGCTTTCTGTGTTATGGCTCCCGCAATGGCGGGACAAGTTGTGAGACATCGGCTACGAAGTTGTAAGGTTGTAAGACTTCGCAGGGAAGAAATCTTATTGAAGTGGTTCAGGTACAGGTGTTCCCGGCTTTACATCCGTGTTGTGGTAGCTGGCAATTGTCCAGTCGTTACCAGTACGAACGAAAATCTGCAACAAACGGGTACGCAGTCTTCCTTTCTCATCAAGGTTGGTTACTTTAAAAGGACTGCCTGCTGCAAACCCGGAAACGGAACTGAGTGTTTCAACTACTGCAATATCGGAACTCAAAAAACGGAATGAAACAAGATCCTGCATTAACAAGGTTCCTTTGAAAGGGCCTTTAAAAATCTGGTCATGCCTTTCGTAGAATATTGTATAGCCTACTGCAAAAAAGCCTAAGACATTGGTGAAAGTACCATTGGTGGCAAAGTGTTTTGAATAAGTTTTTGCATCACCATTGTTCCAGGATACCACTTCTTCTTTCAGAATATTGTCGATTGCAATCGAGTCGGTTAATGTTTGTGCATACATCATTGAACTGAATTGCATAGCAATAAAACAACAGCTAATGGATAACCAATACTTTTTTTTCATGACAGGAATTTAATTTTGAAAAGATATGCTTAAGATAGTAAGCTACATCTAATTTAGTTAATCAGGAAAGCTTATTTATTAAGCCAGAGTTACTTTTTTTATTTCCACCAGCCACTAAGTGTTGTTTTTTTGGAACACTTGCCAAGGCGAAAATATTTTGTACCAGGCGACAGTACTACTTTCAGCTTCGTTGCAAGTTTATCCTGGGTTAACGAAGGACACTCTTCATCGTTCGGTAATTCTATTCAGCATAATGCAAATTTCATTAAAGGGTTTTACGTCATGGTTGGTGTTTGTAGTTGAACCAACCATTGTGATAAGTGATTTTAAAAGCAAATAAAATGGTAGTCTTTAATTCATGTGGTTGGCGGAGATACTTCGTCCTGCCTGAGGCGGGATCAGTACACCAACCACGGCTGAGAACCATGGGGAACTGTTTATCTGATTATTTTTTTTGAATAATTTCCATGAGATTTATATTGGGTAATGTTTCCAGGCTTATCTCTTTCAAAAACAAGTGTCTCACCTAATTCATCATCATCTCTGATTCTGCGAAAGGTATCACCTTCTACATGTTTGTATAAAGTCATAGCTTCTCCGGGCTTTTCCGAAGGCAAAGAAAGGCTGACTAATTTATCGCCCCATGTTGAAATATATACTTCACTCCACCAGGGCATTCGGTTGTAATAACCTGTATATTCATTAAGATCTTTTTTTGGCTTTAACGGAATTTCTTTTTCTATAGCCTTTACTTTATTTAAAATTGCACCGATCCCATCGGTATATTTCTCAGGATCTGTACCATTCGCATTAATCATTACGGAATAGGCTCTTTTATTTTTCAGATCTAGTTCTAAGATTGTCCGATACCCGGGACAACTTCCGCCATGACCCGCCCAGGTACTGCCATTATCTCCTTTATAAACTACAAATCCCAGTCCCCAGGTGGTTTTCCAGTTCGGATCCGTCCAATGTACCTGCTGCATATATTTAAGGGTAGAGGGTTTTAAAATTTCAGAAATTGTTGAATCTCTTAATCGGAATTGCCAGGATGCAAAACTCCCTAAATCAAAAACGTTTGAAGTGAATCCAGCCGCTGGTGCAATTCCATTCGCTGTAAAGAAATTAACTTTTTCCCGTTTGCCAATTCTTGTCATAGCACTGTAGCCATTTGCCAATTCTTTTCCATATAATTTTTCAGGCATTATTGTTCGGGTAGCTGAGAGTCTCAGTGGGGTAAGAATATTTTTCTGAACATATTCATCATAGGAAATTCCTGTTATTGTTTCTACTATTTCGCCTAACAGAGTGAGTCCAAGATTGCTGTATTGAAAATAGGTAGAGGCCGGATAAAGAGTTTCCTGTTCGCTTAATTTAGAATCAATTTGCTCTTTGCTGGGAAAAGGAAAGTCGGGGCCTGTCCAGTATGGATGCGCAGTTTCCCTGGGAAGTCCGGAAGAATGTGTCAATAATGAACGGATGGTAATCGGGCCACTTTCCGGATATTTTTGTTCTAGTTTATAAGCAGGCAGTAAATCACTTACTCTGTCATCTAAACGAAGTTTTCCTTCATCATATAGTTTCATAATTGCTACCGATGTAAAAAGTTTGGATATAGAACAAATGCTAAAAAGGGTGGAAGCATCTGCGTTACTATTTTTTTCAACATTGGACATGCCTACTGCACCTGACCAAAGCACTTTTTGATCATCAATTACAATTGCAGTTAAGCCGGGAATCCGATCAAAATCTTTTTGAGCCTCTAACCATACTGTTACAAGTTTAAAAGCTTCTGTATAATCCTTTTTCTTTTCCTGAGCATATCCATTGCAGATTAAAAAGGAAAGTAAAATGATTAAATAGTATTTTTTCATTTTTTCTGGTTTTAGAATTAACTCCTTTTTCAAAATATTAGTGGCGACTAAATATAGGTTATATCACTTCGTAATTCATTCTTTATCGAAGATTTTTCCCAGACGAGTGCCAGATGGCTTTGTGTGTTAGGGCTGCGGCATTCCGATTTTTATCGGGACAGACTTCGTCGTTACTACGGAATTGCATTACAGATTAACGCCGGATTACCCGTTATCCAATTTTTCAAACTCCTGAATATTTACAACATTCAAAGAAGGAAATGGAAGAGATTTTAGTTTATTGAAATCTTTATCATTAGTTACCAGGTATTCCGCATTGGCAGCTATATAGCAATCTGAAAACTTATTATCATCTTCATCATCCAGTAGTCTCCAGTTGTAATAAACTTGTATATAATGAACGTTGGGTAATTCTTTAAGTGCCATCAAAAAATAGTCGGCCACAAGGGGAGAATACTTTTGTTTTAATACTTCCTCATACTCCATCATTATTTCTGTAGTAACAAATAGTTCAATCTTTTCTTCCAGTAATAATTTTAACAGCCAATGGTATGCAGAGCGGCTGGAGAGTGCAGATACTATTACATTCGTATCAATGACTGTCTTTGTTGCCATACTTAGGTTCGTCTTCGTTCAGCCATTGGTTCATCGTATCATTAGTGTAGCCTTTTGCATCCCATAATTTATCAGCCTCTTGTATAGATTTATCTGCAAAATAACTGGCCAGGTATCGTTTAATATTCAACAGGTCTGTTTCTCCTATATCAGAAGAATAGAGTTTAAGTAATTCCTGCTGTAAATTGCTCAATGGTCGTGCCGCTGACATAGCCTTTATTTAGTTATTAAAAGTAAGAAAAATAACTAACAATTTACACCGTTGTTTGTCTATCAGACGAGTATCAGATAGCTTTGTGTGTTGGGCTTGTGGCACTCGTCGTACTACGGAGTTTCATTACAGATTTACGCCGGGTTCACTCCGTACATCTCGCATGAGGCGAGACCGGGCTGGGAGACATTGACTAAGTAGTTCAAAGTTTGTAAGACTCGGCAGGGAAGAAAGCAAACTAAGG
>JAJAZO010000407.1 GCA_026785745.1 Chitinophagaceae bacterium
ATTCCTTTTGCACCCGACTCTTTGGCCACTTTTGCCCATTGACGGCAATCTAATTGTGCAGGATTAAAAATGTCTTCCGGTTCTGTTCCTTCTCCCCATTCTTTATCTGTAAATGTATTGGGGCCAAAATGAAGGAAGAGATAATATTCCTTTTCATGCCAGGAAAGTTGCGCCTTGGTCGGCAGTGGCATTTTTGTTATTGTTTGGGCACTACTGCTGAATGTTGCTGCTGCTATCAGACTACCCCAAAATAATTTAATACTGATCATTTCGTCATTTTAAAAACATAAAGTATCTCGTCTGCTATGGGATGCTTTGCCTGATAGGTATATCCCATCAACCGGGCTATCGTTTGTGCAAATTGCTGCTGGTATAGTTGCATCTCCGTGCTTAACTCTCCCCGCACTGGTGTATCAGGCCCCATCACTGCAAACCATATTTCATGTGCATCCTGAATTTTATTATTATGGCTTGTCCATTTTTCTTTTTCTATATCACCCCGGCCATGGTCAACGGTAATGAATAATGTTGTTTTGTCTTTATACTGCAGGTCGGCTTGCACATAGTTCCAGATTTCTTTTATCCAGGCATCTACCTGGCGGCCGGCATCTAAATAAGAACGATACTGCCCGGCATGTGCCCATTCATCGGTTTCGCCATAGGCAATATATAACACTTTCGGTTTCTTCGTTTTCAAATATTCCATTGCGCCGTAATGAGTAAACACATCAAAACATTCATCTTCTCCCCAGGGTTTATGAGAATCTTTTAGCATGGCATTCATCAGTTTTTCATTGGCAGTTGGCTTCTTTCCACCCAGCAAATCAAATCCCGACACAACAGGTATGCCGCTTCTTTCTTCATTCAAAATTCTGCCAAATGCTTCCCAGGCACCAAATGCTGCCACTCTTCCTTTCAGCTTAGGCTGTTTATTCAAATATTCCAATACTGTTACATTGGGATTGGGTGGATGGCTGTTGCTATTAATATTGGTGTCAGCATAACCAGTAAATATTTCGCTGTACCCGGGATAGCTGAACCAGAAAGGATTGGCGTTATCAACTTTGCTGCCTAACCTTCTGTTCCCAAAAACCTGTCCTTTTGAAACAATATTACTCCAAAGAAATGGCATCAATTTTTTTCTACGTTCAGCCTCTGTATTGCTCCAGTAAGTTGTATAGATGTATTGGCTGTCGCCCTGGTTAAATTTTGAATTGTTGGCAATAGCAGAATCCATTCCTTTAAAAACTTCCTGCCAGCGAAACCCATCAGTTGTTATAATAATAATATTTTCCGTTTTCCGCTGCCCGTTCATTGAACAGGATATTAATAAAAAAAAGGGTAAAACATACTTCCACATAATGGCAATTTACTACCGGGAAATGAACTTTAAAAGTAAAAGAATTATTACCCTTAAATTTCAAGAGATGTTTCTGCTAACCTACCTTTGCGGCACCAAATAAAACTATATGGAATACAGAATAGAAAAAGATACCATGGGCGAAGTGAAAGTGCCTGCTGATGCCCTCTACGGCGCACAAACCCAACGCAGCATTGATAACTTCAAAATTGCACAGGACATCAATAAAATGCCTAAGGAAATTATTGCTGCCTTTGCCTATCTGAAAAAAGCAGCCGCCATTACCAACCAGGAAGCTGGTGTATTGCCAAAAAATAAAGCAGCATTGATTGGTAAAGTGTGTGACGAAATACTGAAAGGTCAACTAAATGATTCATTCCCTTTGGTAGTTTGGCAAACGGGAAGTGGCACACAGAGCAATATGAATGTAAATGAAGTGGTGGCTTATCGTGGCCATGTACTGAGAGGTGGTAAACTTTCCGACAAAGAAAAATTTCTGCATCCGAATGATGATGTAAACAAATCACAATCATCTAACGATACCTTTCCGACCGCCATGCACATTGCGGCTTATACCATTTTAGTAGAAACAACCATACCCGGAATTAAAAAACTGAGAGATACACTGGCGAAGAAGAGTAAGAAATATATGAAAGTGGTGAAGATTGGCCGTACCCATTTTATGGATGCTACTCCGCTAACAGTCGGACAAGAATTTAGTGGTTATGTTTCACAATTGGATCATGGATTAAAAGCAATAAAAAACACCCTGGCACATTTAAGTGAACTGGCTCTTGGCGGCACTGCTGTAGGCACCGGTATCAATACTCCACCAAATTATTCAGAAAATGTAGCAAAGCATATTGCAAAACTTACCGGTCTTCCGTTTGTAACGGCTGAAAATAAATTTGAAGCCTTGGCTGCACATGATGCCATTGTTGAAGCACATGGCGCATTAAAAATGGTAGCGGTTAGTTTAATGAAGATTGCCAACGATATAAGAATGCTCTCATCGGGGCCGAGAAGCGGCATTGGTGAAATTTTTATTCCTGATAATGAGCCCGGCTCCTCCATCATGCCGGGGAAAGTAAACCCTACACAATGTGAGGCATTGACGATGATTGCTGCGCAGGTAATGGGTAATGATGTAGCCATCAGCATAGGTGGTGCATCCGGGCATTTTGAGCTGAATGTGTTTAAACCGGTGATGATTTATAACTTTTTGCACAGTGCCCGGTTAATTGGTGATGGATGTGTTTCCTTTAATGATAAATGTGCTGAAGGTCTTGAACCGATTGAAGCCAATATTAAAAAACATGTGGACAATAGCCTGATGCTGGTAACAGCATTGAATACAAAAATTGGCTATTACAAAGCAGCCGAGATAGCACAGAAAGCCCATAAGCAGGGAACTTCGTTGAAAGAGATGGCCGTGAAGCTTGGGTATCTGACAGCAAAAGAGTTTGACGAGTGGGTAAAACCGGAAAACATGGTCGGAAAGATTTAACCTTTAGTTCATCGCTTCGTCATCCTGAGATAGACAAAGCTATTATCGTAAAACCACTATCGTAAAAAGTGAAGATTAACAATTTCTGCTTTGATTTATTCCGTAAAATTTGTAAAAAGGCAGGTTTTATTTCTATCTTAGGCAATCGTAATAATCCAAACCCTTTTATTAACTCAAATCCCCTCTATGAAAAGTAACAGCCCTCAATCATTGTCCGCTTCATCGCATTTAAAAGCAGTGAAACAAGAGTTACCAGTAGTCAAACTTCCAGAACATTCACCCTATTTAAAAGCAGTTCTTGCTGATAAAAGAGATTCTGGCCCTGCCCGGGTTTTATCAATGGCCAACTCCAGCCTGGCAGCAGCCCTACGTTACATTGCTAACAGCAAGCAAACTGCATTAGTAAGGAGTTGATTAAAACTGATTTAATTTTTCTATTAAATCCTGAGCATAACTAAAAGTAAAGCCCCCGTCAATTGCGGGGGCTTTACTTTTCCTATTGGGGATCTCTAAAAACCCTCCAAGAGTTAACCAAAAGAAACTCTTTTTGAGTAAAGAACTCTTGGAGGGATTAGTTTTTAGATGCCCCATAATTTATTTTGCAATCTTGCTTACTACTGCTTAATGAATTTTTCTATTTGCACTTCTATATCATTGCCGTTATATAGTTTCAACAAATAAGTTCCGGGCTTTAGCGAAGAAACATCCACAGAAAAATCATTCTTGTAACTAGTTGCTTCTCTCAGCACTCTGCCATAGATATCGCATATCTGTGCCAACAATGGTTTTCGGAGTTCCTTCTTACCATGCACATTAATAACATTGACAACAGGGTTGGGGAATATCTGTATAAGGTCTTTTACAACCGGCGGCCCACTTCTGGTTGGATTCTCATTTAATGCCAGCAGAAGAGTGGTTTTATAAGTCAGTTTTAAAATCTTGCCTCCATCTTTTGTTGGACTATTACCTCCACTGAAACCACCTGTTGGGCCAGATGTAGATCCGGTGCTATCCATCACCACCCAGAAAGTTCCGCTATTAGCATAAGGACTGATAGCCACATCCCTCACCCTCCAGCTATGCAATAAGGGAAATGTATCAACTGTGTTTAATGAAGAAGCACTGTCCACATAGTCTCCGGCTGTTTTTAATTTTAACCGGTACATCCCATATTTTAATGAAGTTACCAGCAATGAATTTTTCCAACCGGGTATATTACCATTATAATAATCAAAACTGGAAGGGGCGATAGTACACCAGGTAAAAATATTGGAACCATCAGCTGGTATAGCAGCAGCAGCCCAGTTGAATGTAGCAAATAATGGCCGTTGCATATTGTTAGCAGTGGCCCATGTATGCTCGGCATAGTTTATAAGTGTATTAGCCAACTCATCATTGTTGGCAAAAGCATCCAATGAAGAGTAATTGTTATCAGTACCCAAACCGGCAACTTTTGGCCATCCATAGTTAGTAGCTGGTAAAATACTGTTTACTTCATCATCCGATTTATCGCCATGCTCAGAACTATACAATCGCCATGTTCCGTTCGCATTTCCCCATGCAATGCCTTGTGCATTCCGGTGGCCAAAACTATATACCGGTGTTTTTAATGCACTGAAAGCTGCAACGCTGTGATTGTAAGGATTATCATTCGGTATCCATTGCCTCCATGTATTATAATCATGTACCACTCCAAAGGAAGCATCGCCATCAGGTTCAGTGTTCAATCGCAAAATCTTTCCTTCACAGGTATCTACATTTTGAGCATAGTTTGTCCTTGTGTCATTATTAAACTGTCCTGCACCCATATCACCAATTGTATAATACAACCTGTATTTACTATCTGGCCCTTCTGTAACAGGACTGATGGTTAACCTTCCGGAATTGTGATCGTTACTCCCCGGCAAATTGGATATAACAGTATCCATAATCGTCAATGTATCTTTTAAAGGAAAACTTGGGTTACCTGCATCGGCAGCAAAATAAAAACGGCAACGTACTATTTTAGTCCTGAACATACAAGGTGCCGCACTACCCCCATTGGGGCATGACTGTTTTTTATATACATAAGAAAGATACACCCATCGCTTATTTATATCTGTCATAAACTGTGGATGAATAGCCAACCCCTGCATACCGCCTTGAGGCCAGCGATTAGATGATCTGTCAAAATTTATTTCTCCTGCACCCAAGGGAATTTTTAATACTTGTTGAGGTGGTACATCTTTATGTAACTGGCTTCTGTAAGAACTTACCCTTACTACTCTGTAGCCTCTTGCTTCTGTTATCCACAATGAATCATCAGGACCATGCGTAATTTCCCAGGGATAGCCAAGGTTCTTTGCCACCGTATCAATATTAAAAAGTATGGACGTAGAATCTACGACCTGTGCTTTAATAGTAATAACAGGTGATAATGAAAGGTATGTAATAATAAAAAGGTAGAAAAAATTTTTCATAGAATCGGATTTGACTATAAAAGTAATGTTCTAATAACGCTGTGTCAATAGGATTTTATACAGGTAAAAGCCTCTGGGTTTTTTTTATGCTTATTTGCATAAACTCCTATTGACAAGAATGAAGCATTCAATTACTTTTATATCTGCAAGCCTAACCCTGACCTAAGCAGAACATTGAAAATCCGATTCTTTGAAAACTAATATCCGTCTATGAAATTATTTTTACCACTTCTTAATGCTGGGTTCAGGATTGTTGTCTTTATTACCGGGCTTTTATTATGCAACCATGCATATGCACAGCCTGCCAATGACAACTGTGCTACTGCAGTATTACTTACTTCCAATTCATCATGTGTAAACACTGCAGGTACTGTACAAAATGCCACCAATTCCGGAGTAGCTGTAGCTCCATGCACCGGAAACCCAAATGATGATGTTTGGTACCGCTTTGTAACTACCTCCACAGATCATACTATTACATTAAGAAATATCGGTTCTAACCTGAACACATCAGGTGCAAGGGTTCAATTATTCTCCGGCACTTGTACGGGACTTGTATCTGTAGCTTGTGGTACTGCAAGCTTTGCTATGACCACATTGGCAAGAAATACTACTTATTATATCCGGGTTTATTCTGCCGGAGCAACTGCTATAACCAGTAATGGCGGGTTTAATATTTGTGTTACCCATCCTGCTGCCCCTACTCCTCAAATTGATTTGGGAAAAAGTTGTATTAATATAAGTAAACCAACAGGGGGTACCGTAGAGCCAAATGATATATTAGAAATAAGAGCATCGGTAGTTGTAAGGGCAGCTTCGTTTGATAGTTGCCAGTTTACGGATGTTGTTCCAACCGGCACTACTTACATAGCCAATTCCTTAAAAATATTAACCAATGAAGGAAAGGACTATAAAACATTTACTGATGCAAGGTTTGATGCATCGAATGATGAGGGGTGGATAAGCGGATCGAATATTACCATGAATATGGGATACCGCCAAGTGGATCAACCGGCTACTGTTTATCGCCGGGGAAGAATAAGGAACAACAATAATCATAAACCTTCCTTTTATGGTAGCACCTGTATTTTAGTGGCAAGCTATCGGGTTCAGGTCACCGCTGGTTTTAATACCATGATTAATACAGGAGGAGGAATAGTAACTTATACCACTGCACCGCCGACAGTAACCGCATTTACTTTTCCAAACAGTCCTGTGATGGTATATAATAACTACGGCATCTGTTCCAATGTGGTAGGTGTAAACTCACTCGGTACAGAAACAAACGGAACTTTTGGAAGTGGTAATTTAAGAAACCGGGGAACTTCAGGCAATGTCCCTGTTGGTTATACTTTTAATCCATTTACCTGTAGTTCACCTCAGGACTATTATTATGGAATAGCCAATAATACAAGTGGTGGTGTTTATTCCACTTCTAATGCATGGCCAAAACCCGATGGAAATTGCTCTGCAACGCCAACTACTCACCGGGTATTTACTTTATGGGATGTTGTCGGCGACCATACCGGAGCAGCCAGTCCAACACTGGGCAATCCTGCAACGGACACAACCGGTGGCCGCACCGGTGGTTATATGTTAATCATAAATGCTGCTTATCGTATTGACTCAGCATTCAATCATACCATCAGTGGATTATGTGCCAATACTTATTATGAAATTTCCTGCTGGATGCGAAACATCTGTTCAAAATGTGGTTGCGACTCGAACGGTGTTGGTGCCAGCGGTGGGGGATATTTGCCCAGTGGCCCCGGCGACTCTTCTGGTGTGCGGCCAAACCTTGCTATTGCATTAGATGGTGTTCGGTATTACACATCAGGGGATTTGCCGTATAATGGCCAATGGGTAAAAAAAGGATTTACTTTTCTTACCGGTCCATCACAAACCAGTTTTACCATGCGGTTTTATAATAATGCGCCTGGTGGTGGTGGTAATGATTGGGCATTAGATGATATATCGGTTGTGACCTGTTCACCACAAATGAATTATTCTCCCACTTTGAATCCGATGGTCTGTGACAGTAATATTTTGGTGATACGGGATACCGTCCGATCCTTCTTCAGCAACTATACCTATTATAAATGGCAGCGAAGCACAAATGGCGGTGCCACCTGGACGGATATAACAGCACCGGCAGGCCCATCTACTCCAACTTGGAACGGAACAGCCTGGGAGTATGTGGCCAGTTATACGGTTCCAACTATACATACACGGCCATCAAACAGTGGCGATCAATACAGGCTGGTAGTAGCTACTACACTTACTAATCTTTCAGATGCTAATTGCCGGTTTACTGACACTGGTAATACTATTACACTAACAGTTATTCCCTGCGGTGTGCCACTTTCCAGTCAACTATTATCATTCTCCGGAGGCATTACCAATGAAAGGGCTGTACTAAAATGGATAACTACCGGTGAAGACGAACCTCTTTTATTTGATGTGGAAAAAAGTACTGATGGAATAAATTTTTATCTGGCCGGCACTGTCAACAGTTATAATAATTATACTTCTGAGCAAAGTACTTACACCTTTACCGACCCAACACCACTGGCAGGAAAAACATACTATCGCATCCGGATGAAAAATATGAATGGTCAATCAAAATTTTCAAGAACTATCCAGTTGTCCGCAGAAACAGATTTGCTTTCATTCGTTTCTGTTATTAATCCTTTTGGAAATGACCTTACATTTGAAGTAGCAGTTGACCAAACTGGAAAAGCAGATGCTGAACTTATTGATCCGGCAGGAAAAATGGTTAAGAAAGTTTCATTTGAAATAGGTGCTGGTATAAACCGGCTTAATATTGATAATACAGAACTGCTGCCCGCCGGTATTTATTTTCTCCGGGTTAAAATGCTGAACAATACCATTCAAAAAAGAGTGATAAAGCAAAATCAATAATAATTTTTTGTGTCCTTTATTATAAAAGAATAGTGGTCCCGAAAAGTAGCGGCTATTTTTCTTTATAACACTTGTACTTTATCGCTAGCCTCTGTACTGGTTTCAATTGCTGTATGAGCTTCCGAAGGGGTGTTCTTTTTAAAAAAACGTTTTTGGAAAATCAGCAGTGTAATAACGCCGATGGAAATAGAAGCGTCTGCTATATTAAATATGGCACTGAAAAATTCAAACTCATCACCTCCTACAAAAGGAAACCAGGATGGGAAGTGGCCTTTAAACATGGGGAAGTAAAGCATATCTACTACACTGCCATGCAGAAACGAAGAATACCCGTTTGATGAAAATTCTGCAATGCCTGAATACTGGAGATAATCATTAATGGAAGAATCGTACTTCAGGCCTTTATCGAAAAACATTCCGTAAAACATACTGTCAATCAGGTTGCCTAATGCACCTGCATAAATCAACGCAGCACAAATTATAAAACCTCTTCTGTATTCCTGTTTCACAATTCTGCCAAGATACCAGGTACCAAAAATGACAGCCGCAAGCCGAAATAAGGTCAAAATAACTTTACCCGTTTCATTCCCAAATTTCCAGCCCCAGGCCATGCCGGGGTTCTCAATAAAATGCAGCCGAAACCAATCCATGCCCAATACCCTCGTCACTTCACCTGTTGGATGGCTGGTTTTAATCCAGATCTTCAACGCCTGATCCACGATGATGATGGCAGCGATTAAAAATACAACATACTTTAGTTTCAGTGTCTTCATAAATATCTGGCAAATATACAGTTTTACGTTTTTTGGGGTTTGGCGGATCTTGTTAAATATTATTCTTCAAAATAGACCCTCTTAACCCGTTGAGAAACACCGGTCATTATTTCATAAGGGATTGTTTCGGCCCATTTTGCAACCTGCTGAACAGGCAGTTGGTTGCCAAAAATAATAACATCATCCCCTTCCTGAACACCAGGAATATCGGTTACATCTATCATAAACATGTCCATGCAAACGGTGCCAATGACCGGAGCAAGTTTATTTTTTACTAACACTTTACCTGCACCATTACCTAATCTTCTTGGATAGCCATCAGCATAGCCGATGCGGATGGTAGCAATCACCGAATCTTTTTCTATATGCCCCTTTCGGTTATAGCTTACTGATTCTCCTTTTTTCAACAACCTGATCTGGGCAATGGTTGATTTAAGTGTAGTAACAGTTTGCAAATTCAGGCTGCCTGAGTTTGAACTTTCAACACCGTAAAGCCCGATGCCCAATCGTATCATATCCATCTGCAATTGTGGATGCCGAATAGCGGCTGCTGAATTAGCAATATGTTTGATAAAAGTATAGCCCAGTTTATACTCCAGCTCTTTTGAAGCATTATCAAAAAGTTTAACCTGTTGCCATGTAAATTCATCCTGTGCCATTTCTTCGCTGGCTGCCAGATGAGAAAAAACAGTTTGTACTTTAAACGAAGGGCTTGCCAGCAAAGCTGATGATAATTTCTCCATATCAGTAACAGCAAAACCCAGCCGGTTCATCCCGGTTTCTATTTCGATATGAACAGGATATTGTTGCAACCCTTCCTGTTGCAAAAATGTATCGAATGAATGCAGCAACTCAAAGGAATATATTTCAGGTTCAAGGTTGTTTTCAACGATTGATTCAAAAGCATTTTCTTCCGGGTTCATTACCATAATGGGTAATGTAATGCCAGCTTTTCTAAGCTCCACTCCTTCATCAGCATAGGCCACACCGAGATAATCCACTTTGTGATATTGAAGAATGCCGGCAATTTCTGCACCACCACTTCCGTAGGCAAAGGCCTTCACCATTGCCATTATTTTAGTAGATGGCTTTACTACTTTCTGATACTCTTTCAGATTATGTGCAATGGCATTCAGGTTTATTTCCAGTAAAGTCTGATGTACTTTCTGTTCCAGCAACTGCACAATTTTTTCAAAGGCAAAAGTTCTGGCTCCTTTTACCAGAATAGCTTCTTCCTTGAAATGAGAAGAACGGAATTGATGAATGAATTCTTCTGTAGATGTGTATAACTCAACTAATATTTTTTCTCCAGTTCCTGCTAATAAATGCAAGAGGTTTGCTGCGATTTTTTCTCCAATACCAATTACCCTGCTGACTTTATGCTTTATAAGACTTTCGAGAATTTGGTGATATAAAATATCAGCCGGTAATGAACTTTGTAAAAAATCAGAAAGTATTGCTGTTTTCTTATC
>JAJAZO010000408.1 GCA_026785745.1 Chitinophagaceae bacterium
ATCAATCGTTGTGCCATCTACAAAATAGGTTTTGCCGTCTATACGAACAGCCAGGTGGCAGCCCTTACCCTCCATGTGAAACTGACATTCGCCGCAGGATGCCTCTGCTTTTTGTATTTTTTTAGTTGAATCAGGCTGATTAATCGTTAGCCCGGTGTTTTGTGCGCCGGCGTTCAGCATAAAAAAACTGCAAAATGCCAGTATAAACAATGCCTTCATAAAATTTAATTAGAGGTGAACCGAATTTATTTGACATTCCAAAAATAGCCTTTTACTCCGAAAATAATTTAGTCGCCAATCGAACCAGAATGAAAACAGGATGCATAGAGAAATAGCTTACCTTTAATTGAATTCTGGAAGACAATGGCACCTCTTCAACGGATTCAAATCCTCCTTATACTTTCAGATTCAACAATATATTCTACAACCAAACAGTAAACCACTATGGCGGAAACATGGAACAAAAAAGAACGGGAAAAGAAAAAGCAACAAAACAAAAAAGAGAAAGCAGAGAGAAAACAGGAACGTAAAGAGAACTCAAAGGATGGAAAAAGCCTTGATGACATGCTTGCTTACCTGGATGAGAACGGAAACCTGTCTTCGAAACCACCAGATCCAAGAAAAAAAATTGTAGTGAATGTGGAGGACATTGAAATAGGTGTGCCCAAACAACTACCGGTAAACCCTGAAGATCTTATCCGCAAGGGGGTTGTTACTTTTTTTAATAATGAGAAAGGATACGGATTTATAAAAGATATAGAAACACAGGAAAGTGTTTTTGTACATATCAATTCATTGTCAGAAGAAGTAAAAGAACATACGAAAGTTACATTTGAAGTAGAAATGGGCCCCAAAGGTGCCAATGCAGTGAACGTAAATGTTGTTAAGTAAAACTGAACCAGGAGGCTTACTCATTTCAAGGTGATCTGTCTCCAATGATAGCCTTTTTCTTTCTGCGATTCATCCTGCCAGCCCTCGAATACAACTGCCTTGCCATTCTGCATTACCACATAATAATAATCTCCTGCCCCGGCATACCAGCCGCCGCAGGCTGCAATGGCACTGTCAGGAATTTCATAGGTTTTGTACTCTGTTCTCGCAATATCCCCACAGCCATTAATTCTTTTTATTTTTGTTTCCTTACCATCTGCGGATAGCAGCACATCAAAATGCGGTATGCTGAGACTATCCTCTCCTAATTCTTTACAAATCAATTTTACATTACTTGCAGAAACCGCAGGTTTATTAACGACTGCTTTAGTAGTATCAGTCGGGTCTGTTGCTTCTTTAGCTTTGTCCGACTTGTTGCCACAGCCAGCAAAAAAAGCTGTCAAAAAAAGCATTGTCAAAAAATTTATAGTTGTTTTTTGTTTCATACACAAATTATTAATGAATAATGATTAAGTAAAGAATGAATTGCTCCTTCTTTACTTATTAATATCAGATGTCAAACAGGTGTCTCTTAGCATCTTCATATAAAAAAGCCCTTTTCCCCTTGCAAAATCAATGTTGCATTCAGGAATATTTTCTGGGTTATTGTAATGTTTCAATGCCTTGTCTATACTTTCCTCCCGCAAAAGGTGCAACATCGGGTAAGGAGATCTGTTGGTATAGTTAGCCGCATCATCATCAGTTGAGTCAGCAAATCTATACAAAGGATGAAAACTTGCAACCTGGTAAATCCCTTCGTATCCTTCTTTTTTTAATAATTTTTCCGCAAGTGATACCAGGTTAAGGTATTCATCGAACTGCTGAAATGAACCAGAGAAAATCAGGAAACTGGTTTCTATATTGGTGTCATCATCAAGACGGGCAACTTCCTGCATAAAAGAAGCGAGGCAGGCATTTAAAACCGGACTTGTTTCTACCTGGTAATGTACTTTTTGCTGTTTTACTACATTGGCAGCAAAGGGGCAAAAGTTACAGCCCAGCACCACATCATTGATCCATTTTTTTGTTTGTTCAATTATTAGACCGGAGGTAAGCATTTCAGTTGTGTAAATTAAATCATTAAAATATATTTCTGTGAAAAAATACAGTTGCTCTGTATTAACATTGCGGATTGACCGTTCTTCTCATACCCATGTAATGTTCTTTTTGCTTCTTATCAAATTTCTCACTGGAGTAACGTAATAAAGTGCGGGGCATCGTCGCTGCCAGCCCTCACTTCATGAATGGGGGTTTCCAGCAACATTTCAATTTGCTTAATGGGCATCCTGTTAAATTCAATTGCCAGGGCAAATAGTTGACCCATCTATTGTTTTGCTGTGACAGTAGCAGGCACAAAAGTTCCTTTTATCGAATTTGATTTTTTCTGTGCAGTTTTTTTGTCATTTACTTTCTTTAGTTGTTGCAAAAAATTATACAGCAAACTTACTTATACCAGTTTATTAGCAAGTGAAGAAACTCGTTACTACAAAAAATGTATAACAAACTATAAAGCCTGTATTTCTCTTTGGTAGTCGTATTGCAGATCCTCATGAAGACCATTTAAAGCTTTATTTATCTTTTTTAATTGGTTCAGATAAATATTGGATAGTACGGGGTTGCTGGTAATGGGCACATTCAACTCTTTCATGCTGGTACAAAAATAAATGAGTACCTCTATTTCTACCTGTGCTAAACCGCTGTACCGGGTGTATTTATTAGCGGTGCGAAGTATTTTTCGTAAAGTCTTTTTTACAAAATAAACATTACTTTTATTTATGTCGGCAAATTGCAAAGCCATTTCAGCTTTTACACTTTCAATATAGCCGGGAGTATCGTGGGCTTCAAAAAGGAGGTAGGTCAGCAATTCTTTATTCTCCTTCTTAAACCGGGCCAGCCGTAAGCAAAGTTCTGACAGTTTTGAAGGAGAAAGATTTACTAATTCCTGCTTTAATTCGTTGATAGTTGCTGCTTTCATACGTTACCTTATAACTTGTTTCAGTTTGCTAAAATACACCTGCGACGAATAAGAAGAAAAACTAAAAGCTACCAACATTACCGGCATTTTTTTATTCCTTGCTTCCTTGCTATTTTCACCGCATGCACCCACAATTGCAAACATTATTACAATGCATCAACCTGGAAGAAAAAGAACAGGCACAGCGATATAGTTTAGACCAGCAGCATACTTTAAAACAATTAAAGGCCGAAGGACTGGCATTGCATCCCATCATCGTTACCAGGAGGAGCTTTGGCTATGCCGATTATCCTGAAATCAGTTTTAAACTCAGTTTTCCACCGGAAGCCAATATGTTTAAAGACGGCGCCGCCATTGAATGCTTTATGGCTGGTGAAGAACCTGTAAAAGGTGTGCTGATGAGTTTGGATGGCAAAAATGGTGAGTTCCGGTTATTTGCACCCGACTTTCCTGATTGGATAGAAGATAATGGCGTTGGTATCAAGTTAGCTCCTGATACAAGAACTACCAGCATTATGAAAAAAGTGCTGAATGAACTGGAAACTAACAAGCCGTTATTCAGGCTATTTGAACAATTGCATGATGAAGCAATAAAATCAACAGCCCCGTCCTACGGCAAGTACAGCAATACAATTTCTTCCATTAACTTTCGTAACAACCTGTTAAATGAAAGTCAGCAGCAAGCAGTGGCTGCAATTGCAGAAAATGAAAACATTACTATTGTACATGGACCACCGGGTACAGGAAAAACAACAACATTAATTGAAGCCATATTTCAATTAATTAAAGCTGGTGAAAAAATATTGGTATCGGCACCCAGCAATACGGCAGTAGATAATATTTCTAAAGGGCTGATTCAACAGGGCATAAAATTGCTGAGAGTTGGTAACACCAGCAAAGTAGATGAAACTATTTTTGCCCATACCCCGGAAGGCAAGCTGGCCAACAGCAAACAACAAAAAGAAATCAAGCAATTAAAAATAAGGGCAGAAGAGTTTCGCAAAATGGCTTTGAAATACAAACGCAGTTTTGGTAAGGCAGAAAGAGAGCAGCGAAATCTTTTGTTTAAAGAAGTAAAAAACATCCGGACTGAAATAAAAAAACTGCAAGCCTACAACGAAGAAAAACTGTTTGAAGAAGCTGATGTGATTGCCGGCACCCCAATCGGGTTATATGATGCGCATATTAATCGCCTTACCTTTCAAACATTGGTGATTGATGAGGCCGGTCAGTGCATTGAACCGTTGGCCTGGTGTATTTTTCCATTAGCCAATAAGATTGTACTGGCTGGTGACCATTGGCAACTACCTCCCACTGTGCTAAGCCACGAAGCAGCACGGTTAGGTTTCAACCGTTCTATATTAGAAGCTGCTATTGAGACAGTGCCTGCTGTTTTTCTTCTCAATACACAGTACAGGATGAGAGAAGTGATTGCCGGTTTCAGTAGTAATTATTTTTACAACAGTCTTTTGCTAACTGCCGCACACCTGGGTAATAGCAGCACACATATCACTTTTATTGATACAGCAGGCTCGGGCTACAATGAAGAACGGGGTCCCGACGGCACCAGTTTGCAAAACGAAGGTGAATTACGTATCGTTCAAAAATTGATGGAAACAGAAATGCTTAACCCTGTCACATCAGCACTCATTTCTCCATACGCCGGGCAGGTGGCTGCAGCCAGAGAAATGTTGCCAAAGCAACTTCGTATCAGCACTATTGACAGTTTCCAGGGACAGGAAAAAGAAACCATCATTGTGTCACTGGTGCGCAGCAATGATGATGGTGATATTGGTTTCTTAAAAGATTACCGTCGCATGAATGTTGCTATTACCCGTGCCAAAGAACAGCTATTTGTAATTGGCGACAGTGCCACCATTGGTGCAGATTCTTTTTACAATACTTTCTTAACCTATATTGAAAAGCAAGGTACTTACAGAACGGTATGGGAATTTGACATGTAAAAAATAAAATATTTTAACCAGTTTTATTATAAATAGCATTATGCAAAAAGCAAAACTTCTCCGGCAATTACGGGATCAGACATATATCAGTCTTAAGGGTTCCCCAGTGCATGGCATTGGCGTATTTGCCATACAACCAATTCCTAAAGGCTGCAGGGATATGTTTTCAAAAGGACCCGGAGAATGGATAAAGATTCCCATTACAGAAGTAGAAACATTACCGGAACATTCCCGGTCGTTAATAGAAACCTATTGTCTTTTTGATGAAGAGAATTATTTTGTACCCGGTTCTGGCTTTAAAATAATTGACCCGGTTATTTATCTTAATCACTCTTCCAAACCGAATATTATTTCAATCAATGATGGAGAAGAATTTGAAGCGTTGGTTGATATTGCAGCCGGAGAAGAACTGCTTGTTAATTACGGACACCTGGTAGACGGTATGGAATCGTATGATTAATCAGCTGAAAAAAATCTTTATCCTTTTATCTCTTTCCGAAGTTGTAGCCATTGTTCTTTTGTAATAGCATACACATAATCCAGTTTGGCAGCTTCGCCATAGTAAGCCGTTTCTTTCTCCCCTGTTTTTATGGCTCCCAATTTTTCAATGGAAACCTGTGACCGTTTATTTACGGCTCCGATATAAAATATAACATTACCAACATGCTGAAACGCATGGTCAAGCATTAGTTTTTTCAGTGCATAATTATGTCCTTTTCCCCAATGGCTGCGTACAAAAAAAGTATAGCCAATTGCAATGGTTCCCTTTTCTGCATTGTAATCGCTGTACCGGGAGCTTCCGATTATTTCACCCGTTACTGCATCTTTAACCAAGAATGCCCCTACGGATTCCATAGCCCCTTTAAAATAATTGGTAAATGCGTCCTTTTGATACCTGTTCTTATTGGGATGCTGTTCCCAAATCAATGGGTCGGAGGCGGCTGAATATAATCCTTCAAAGTCCGGTTCCCTCAACGGTTGTGCTATCACCAGGCTATTTTGTAAAATGGATTGGAAATTAATAGCTGTGCCTGTCATATTAAGATTTATTATAAAAAGAGGCTGTTTACAAATCTAATAATGATATATCTGTCGTAAAATAAAATTATGCTTTCGCACAACGCAAAAGAGAAATTACCCGATACAATAATGATGTTTTATCTTTAGTACACAAATTCCACTGGTGAAGAGTTGCAGAGCTGCACATACAATTAAAAGCCCTTTTTTAAGCTACAGTCTGAAATTATTGTTTGCATGCCTGTGTTCTTTCGCTTCCAATGCACAAACCTGTCCCGCTAATATTGATTTTGAAAGCGGAACATTTAATGGATGGACCTGTTATACCGGTTCAACTGCTGAAGTGGGTGGTCAAAATGTAATTTCATTATCTCAAAGTGGGCCAGTTACGGGCAGGCATACCATGTACACTTCAGGCCAGGTAAATCAATTAGACCCTTATGGAGATTTTCCTGTAAGCTGTCCTAATGGTAGTGGCCATTCTGTCCGGTTGGGAAATGACCAGCCGGGTACGGAAGCCGAAGGCATCTCTTACGAATTTACCATTCCGGCCAACCGGAGTGCTTATTCACTTATTTATCATTACGCAGTTGTTTTCCAGGATCCTAATCACCAACCCTATCAACAACCGAGGATGGAAATTGAGATTCTGAATGTTACAGACAATACTATTATTGATTGCTCCTCTTTTACTTTTATCCCGAACGGTTCATCGCTTCCCGGTTTTTTTGAATCTCCTATAAGGCTCGATAATACTTCTATCTGGTGCAAAGACTGGTCGGCGGTTTCTATCAACTTAGATGGCCACGCAGGAAAAACGATACGGTTATTCTTTAAAACGGCCGATTGTACTTTCAGAAGACATTTTGGCTACGCTTATATTGATGTTAATACTGAATGCAGTAGTGAGTTTATTGGTGCTACTTATTGCCCAGATGATACTGCTATCACTGTAAGGGCTCCATACGGATACCAGAGTTATACTTGGTATAATAATACATTTACACAGGTACTCGGCTCACAACAAACAATCAGCTTCACCCCTCCACCTCCGGTAGGTACATCCATTGCTGTAGAATTGGTGCCGTATGATGGCTATGGTTGTCTTGACACCTTGTATGCGCAATTAATAGATACTTTAAATATAAAAGCCAATGCAGGAAATGATATTACATCCTGCAATAACAAGCCTGTACAATTAGGAGTCAATCCCAAACCTGCATGGGTCTATAACTGGAGTCCCGCCGTAGGATTAAGCAACCCAACAATTGCTAATCCATTTGCCAATCCCGGTGCAACGACTGACTATATTCTTACGGTCCGCAATACTGGAGGCGGATGTTTAAATGCTGATACAGTTATGGTCAAGCCATCAATCATTGATACTACAATGCAACTGCTTGGTAAAACCATCTTTTGTGAAGACTTTGGTGATAGTTGCATATTAAGTGTGCCACCGGCATTCAGTATTCAATGGTATAGAAATAATGTTGTAATCCCCGGTGCCATCCAGCCTTCCTATAAGGCAACAAAATCCGGTTCGTATCATGCCATGCTTATCAATGCAGATGGTTGCAACCTGGCAACTTCAATACAAGAGGTTCTTGTTGACAAGGCAAGAACTGGAATTGCTTACCCGGTGCAATATGCAGTAACGGGATTGCCGCTGCCATTACAGGCCAGACAATTTGGCTATAGTGCGATGTGGAGTCCGGCAATTAAATTAGATAACCCGGTAAGTTATACGCCTGTTTTTACCAGTACCACAGATCAATTATATGCTATTG